>CACZSC010000246.1 GCA_902783755.1 uncultured Ruminococcus sp.
AGATCACAGGGGCTAGTCTCCCGTAAGAAAGGACAGAAAAATGAGTCTTAAAGGAAGAGATTTTTTAACACTGAAGGATTTTACGAAGGAGGAGATCGAAGAGTTCCTCGATCTTGCTGCCGAGCTTAAGGATAAAAAGAAAAAGGGCATTTTTGACAGGCAGTATCCGGGAAAAAACGTCGCGCTGATATTTGAGAAGACGAGTACAAGGACAAGGTGTTCTTTTGAAGTGGCGGCTCATGACATGGGAATGGGGACGACGTTCCTTGATCCGAGAGCTTCACAGATAGGCAAGAAGGAGAGCATCGCGGATACCGCATGCGTTCTCGGAAGGATGTATGACGGTATAGAATACCGCGGATTCGAGCAGTCGATCGTCGAGGAGCTGGCTAAATATGCGGCGGTACCCGTATGGAACGGACTGACGAACGAGTATCACCCGACTCAGATGCTTGCGGATCTTCTGACGATAAGGGAGCACCTCGGAACGATAGAGGGAAGGAAGCTTGTTTATATGGGAGATGCAAGATATAACATGGGTAACTCCCTTATGATAGCCTGCACCAAGATCGGAATGCATTTTGTTGCGGGAACGACAAGGAAGTATTTTCCGAACGCCTCTCTCGTCAAGGAGTGCGAGGAGTTTGCAAAGATATCCGGAGGAAGCGTAGCGTTCGAGGAGGATCCCGTAAAAGCTGTCGAAGGTGCCGATATAGTCTACACGGATGTGTGGGTTTCGATGGGGGAGCCGGATGAGGTGTGGGAGGAGCGTATTCGTGATCTGACACCTTACAAGGTCACGATGGATCTGATGAAACACGCAAAGCCTGATGCCATATTCCTTCATTGCCTGCCCGCATTCCATGACCGCAACACAGCGATCGGACGCGAGATGGGTGAGAGGTTCGGGATCGCCGACATGGAAGTTACAGATGAGGTCTTCCAGAAATATGCGGATGTGGTATTTGATGAGGCGGAAAACCGCATGCACACTATCAAGGCAGTGATGGCTGCCACATTGGGGTAAACGTATGAACACCGAACTGTTTGATTATCTGAAAACACTGGCCAAAAGGGAATTCTTTCTTATAAGCGTTGCGGATATGTTCTTTTCGATAATGATACTGATCTGCGGCACCATTTCGCTCACGATGGGAGCGACTTCGCTCCTTTATTCGATCATGTTTTCGTGCGCCACATGCATTCTCGGACTGAACAGCTATAAATGCTTCAGGCGCGGCTCAAAGAACGGATGGGTATTCGCCGTCCTTGCTGCAGCGTTTCTTGCGGTTACCGTGATCTGTATGTATTCACTCTTTACGGGAGAAGCCTGATGGACACGTCTAAGAACATTCTGTGCGGAGCGAGCTCCTATGAGCAGAAATATTATTTTAATAAAGAATTTGACAGACTGCCCGAATCCGTGAAGGATGAGCTTCATATAATGAGCGTGCTGTTCACGGAAGAAGTCGGCGGGACGTTCATGATAGGTTTTGATGATGACGGACACGTTATCATCATTACCGATGCCGACGAAGGCGATCTGCTGTATGACGAGATCGGAGCCGGTCTGATGGTGAAAGAGGTTCAGAAGCGTAAGGGCGAACTGTTTGAAAGCCTCGAAGCGTTTTACCGTGCATTCATACTCGGTGAACCGATAGATGAGAGATTATTGAATTCGGAGGAATAAAAAATGCTGCTCGTACTTGATGTAGGAAACACAAATATCACATGCGGTATCTATGACGGGGACAAACTGCTCCACACGTTCAGACTAGAGAGTAAGACGCCGAGAACGTCTGATGAGTTCGGGATGATCATATGCGACCTTGCAGCAAGACACGGTGTCGACATAAAGGATATCGACGGCGTTGTCATTGCGACTGTTGTTCCCAACATAATGTATTCGCTCATCGGAAGCGTCAAGAAATATCTGAAATTGACGCCGCTCGGTGTGGGACCGGGAGTAAAGACTGGGATCAAAGTCGATACCCCCAATCCTAAAGAGATCGGACCTGACAGGATAGTCGATGCTGTCGCGGCGTATGAACTGTATGGCGGCCCCATCCTCGTTCTTGATTTCGGAACGGCGACAACGTACGACCTTGTTACTGAGGACGGAAGATTTACGGTCGGCATTACCGCACCCGGAGTAAAGATAAGTGCCCAGGCACTTTGGACCGGTACAGCCAAACTTCCCGAGATAGAGATAGAAATGCCCAAATCCATCCTTGCCAACGACACGATATGGTCTATGCAGGCCGGACTCATGTACGGACAGATAGGACAGACGGAATACATCATCAATCAGGTCAAGAAGGAAACGGGATACAAGGATCTTAAGGTCATTGCCACCGGAGGACTCGGAAGGCTGATCAGCAATGAGACCGATATGATAGACGAATACAACAGTGATCTGACTCTTGAAGGATTAAGACTTATCTATGAGAAAAATAGGTAATACAGAGCTTCCGAATAAATGGATTCTGGCACCGATGGCAGGGGTTTGTGACCTGCCATTTCGCTTGTTATGTCACGAAGCCGGGGCGGGAATGACATGCATGGAGATGATAAGTGCCAAGGCGATATATTACCGTAATAAGGCAACTGAGGAGATGATGGCCATCGATCCTGCAGAGGGGCTTGTATCGCTCCAGCTGTTCGGTTCGGATCCCGATATCATGGCAAATATGGCTGCGAAGATCGAAGACAGGCCTTTTGCGATCCTTGATATAAACATGGGATGCCCGGTTCCAAAGGTCGTGAACAACGGCGAGGGTTC
>CACZSC010000247.1 GCA_902783755.1 uncultured Ruminococcus sp.
AAGGAAAGGATCTCCGCGACCGTGCCGGCCGACGGGTCGAAGGCCATGACCGCGTCCGGTGTGTTGTAGATGACGTATCCGCCGTATGCCGCGGTCGAAGCGAACATCCCCGCCCAGGACACCGTCCGGGACGGGTCATTGTACCACCTTTCGGTCACGGACGTCACCCGGGTCTTTCCGGAACCTGCCGAGACCCTCATAAGGCTCCTTGAGCCTTCGTCGATATAATACCAGTATCCGGACTGGTAAGCCATCCTTGACTTTATTCCCGCCCAGAACGTCCTGCCGGAATAGGGAAGGGCGCACTGAATGACCGATCTCCAGCCTGAATGGGGCTTTTCAGCGCCTGCGATCTCCTCGTCGGAAAGAAGGAAATAGTCGTGGAGCACCTGCCCGGTCCTTTCCGGCAGCGGATCGTCATATGTCAGGTCCACATGGTACCATCTTCCGTCTATCTTCACTATGTTCCAGGCGTGTACCATCTCGTCGCTTATGACCATGGCACAGTCTATGCCCAGCCGCCCGAGCACGTCCATGTAGAGCAGGGAATAGGCCCTGCACACCCCTGAGCCCCCGGTTATGAGACCGTAGGTGTCATAGACTCTGAGGTCCGTGTCATACGAGTAAACGGAGATCAGGTAATCGTGTACGAAGAGAGCCTTCTCCGCATCGGAAAGCGACGGGTCGACGGAGGCCGCCAGCCGGGAGACTTCCTTTTCGTAATACGCCTGCGCCTCTCTCAGTTCCCGTCCCTGCATCCTGTAGGAAAGGGTTATGCTGTTCACCGGGTGATCGGGCGGAAAGGTGGTGTATGAATATGAAAAGGTGCTGTTTATGAAGAAAAGCTCGGGACAGGAGGAGATGACATCGGTGAACAGCGGGACTATGTCCTTTTCCCGGATCCCCTCGAATGACATGTTTATCACCATCTCCCCCTCAAGGGCTCCGCTGCGGATCGCCTCGAAGGCCTCGTCATAGTGCCTCAGCTCGTCCGAAAGTCCGGAATAGCTGTCACGAGGCGCTTCCGCCGTGACCGGTCCGGAGAGGAGCATGATGACCGCTGAAACAGAAAAGAGAAGAGACAGTGCCGCGATGATCTTTTTCATCTGAGTATCTCCTCTCTTTTATTTTTTGTTAACGTCCGTTGACGGTGAGCGCAATGAGCAGGTCTCCGTTGTCATCCTTGGCAGCTCTGTTCCTTTTCAGGGCGCCGCATTTCCTGCATCTGTGGGTGATGACGAAGCCTTTCCTCGGATCCGGCTCCGCGGACACGGGATCCATGATGCCGCCGCATCCGGCGGCCCTGTCGCCCGGGTAGAGATCCAGGTGAAGGGAACATAGACACTTCGGGCAGTGGTTGCGGGAAGAGTATCCCAGCTCCTCCACCCTTGCGCCGCAGTTCGCGCAGACGAACCCGGAATCGTTCTTGGTGAATCGCTTGGTTTCCATCTTCTTAGATCGCTATATACCTTACCGCCCTGGGCACGACGTCGATAACGACTCTTCTCTCGTCCCCGGTGCTGAAGATCTCGCCGTCGAGGCAGATCCTCTCCGGCTTTTCGAGGATCATCCTTTCACACCTGAAGCATGAGAAAGGCTCCCTGAATCTTTTCTTAAGCACGCCTTCGGGAGACACGTAGGTGCCAGCCCGGTAGTCCACTATGAGGGAGGCGAATTTGGGGACGGTCACGTCGTCGATGACCAGAACGTCCATAAGGCCGTCGGTGACTTTTGCGTTCGGAAGGGCCTTGAAGCCTCCGCCGCAGTACTTGGAGTTCCCGATGGCAGTGAGGAGAATGTCCTTGTCGAGCTCGACGTCCCCGGCGGGCTCTCCCGTTCCGATATCGACGCAGCCTTCGAGGCGGATCTTCGCGGACATGGTCTCTTTCTTTTTGAGGACCTTTCCCACTCCGGAGATATACGCCAGCTTTCCGCGTATGACCTTGTTGTCCTTCATGGAGTAGGTCTCCCATACCACCGAGCAGTCGAACCCCACGTTCATCATGTTGGCGAAATATCTGGTCTTGCCGTCGGTGACCGTGCGGATCAGGTCTATCTCCACGGGCGCATCCACGGATATCCCCTCTTCGGCTGCCGCTCCGGAGTTCATGTAGGCCGAGAAATCGTTACCGCTGCCGGTGGGGATCACCGAGAATGAGCAGGTCCGGCCGGCCCCGCTCTCCATGATCCCGTTCACGGCATCGAATACGGTGCCGTCGCCGCCGTGAACGACGATGTGTGCGTCAGGATGCTCCGCCAGCAGGGCGCAGACCGCGTCTTTCGTGCTCTGGTATTCGAGCCCGAATATCTCAGCTCCCGAATCCATGACGGATCTCAGAGCCTTCTGGTAGGATTTCACTTTTCCCGCGCATGGATTGAACACGTGGAATGTTTTGCTTTCAGATGAGTCCATATCTACCGGTCCTTTCGGTCAGTTCTGATTTCTGACAGATTTATATTCGTCATAGTATTTATAGTAGGGGCAGCGGGCCCCGGGATCGCTGAGATTCCGGTACAGTTCGTCCTCGTCAAGATCCTTCGTGCACTCGAGCACGCCGTCCCCCCACTTGTCGTCGTAGAATTCACAGGTCTCGCAGGTCCCGAAACCCGTGTCCTTTTCCGCCGTGCGGCCGAAGCCTGCGGCTTTTGCGAGGAGAGCGGTCTTCCTGTTGGGTATCTCTTTTCTCATTACGAGATCCAGAAGGTGTTCGAGGCATCTGCCGATCTCCTGGCCCGAAAGGCCTGCCGCCGACAGTTCGGCTCCGGTGACGTCAAGGGCCGAAAGCCGCCTGGGGACATTTTCCCTGAGGATCTTTTCCACCGTGTCACGGCCGGCTTCCGCCTCCTCCGCACCGATCCTGCCGCACATGAATTCGTATCTCACGAAGTCGAAGGGGAAGAAATCGTCTGTCCGGCTTATCATCCTGAGAAAGTCATACTCGGACGTGACTTCCTTCCCTCTGTACTCAAGGAAGGCGCCGAACCGTTTTGCCCCTGCTCTCGAAGGCTTTAGGGATGAGAAGATCTTTCCCGCACGGTCCGCATCCACATCGTCAAGCAGTACGGCCAGCCTCATGAGGGCATCCGGGGAGCCGGTGTCACGCTTTAATTTTAAACCGCCTTTAGAAATGATGTCGGGATCAAGGCCGGGGTCCAGAGCCCGCGCCGCGATGCCCGCGTATCTGAAAAACACCCGGGAGGCGTCCTGCCCCTCGAGGGTCTTCACCAGTTCCGCGAAGATCCGCTCTCTCGATATCATGTCAAGCATGTATGAGCATTCCCGGGCGGCATCCTCGCACTCGGGATCCGGAGTGAATCCCAGTGAAGAGGAGAACCTCAGGGCCCTCAGTATGCGGAGCCCGTCCTCCGAGAACCTGTCTTTCGCCCGCCCGACGCAGCGGATGGTGCCGGAGAGGATGTCGGCCTGACCGCCGAACAGATCGAGGAGACCCCGCTCCGGCGACCACGCCATGGCGTTGATCGTGAAATCCCGGCGCTTCAGGTCGTCTGATATCCGGTCAGTGAAGGTGACCTTCTCCGGGTGGCGGCCGTCCCTGTAAGCGCCGTCAAGGCGGTAGGTGGTTATCTCGATGTTCATACCGTCCTTCACGAGAGTCACCGTCCCGTGCCTGAGACCCGTCTCCACCAGTCTGCAGTCGGAGAATATCTCAAGCATCTGTCCGGGCAGGGCAGAGGTGCAGAGATCATAGTCCTTGGGCTCGGTCCCCATGACGGCGTCCCTGACGCAGCCGCCCACGAGATAGGCGGTGTGTCCCGCCGATTCCAGCCGGTCCGCCGCGAATATGACGGCGTCCGGTATCTTTATCCTTATTTCATCCATTCCGTTTCCGTTCTTCTTCCGTGTTCCTTCCGCGGGCGCACAGCTCCCTGAGAGGGCATTCCGAGCACCGGGGCCTTCTCGCCATGCACCATTCCCTGCCGAACAGGACCATCCTGTGACAGTAATCGGCCTGCTCCTCCTTCGGTATGATCCCGTCGAGTATCATCTCGGTCTTCAGGGGATCCTTCATTTCTTCGGGGTAGTATCCCAGCCTTCCGTTGATCCGTATGCAGTGGGTGTCGGCGACGATCCCCGGCATGCCGTAAACGTCCCCCAGCACCAGGTTGGCGATCTTCCTTCCCACTCCGGGGAGGGCCAGCAGCTCGTCCATGGTGCGCGGGACTTTTCCGCCATGCCTTTCGCATATGATCCGGGACATCTCGCGGCAGCTGGCTGCCTTGGTGCGGTAGAGACCGCAGGGGCGGATGATGTCTTCGAGTTCGGATATATCGGAGTCCGCCATCGAACGGGCGTCCGGATATCTCGCGAAAAGGGGTACGGATACTATATTGACCCGCTCGTCAGTGCACTGGGCGGAGAGCCTGGCCTGTATCAGCAGCCGCCAGGGATCCCCTCCGTGCTCCAGGGAGCACAGGGCGTCCGGGTATAGTTTTCTGAGGATCTCCGAGATCTTTTCTGTATCGGGCATGGGGCCTCCGGTCTGAATATATCCTAATTTTCGCCCCGGGCTTCCCTCAGGGCTGCGATCTGTTCTCTGAAATAGTAGTCCATCACGTCTCTCACGGCATATCCGGCCTGGGTGCCTCCGGAACCCTGCTCGATGACGCAGGTCACCACGATCTCGGGGTTCTCGAAAGGAGCGAACGCGGTCATGATGCCGTTGTCGGACTTGTTCTCGTATACCTGGGCGGTACCGGTCTTTCCTCCGACGGAGATCTCGTATCCCCTGAAGACGGAGGCTGCGGAGCCGTTGTCCATAACGCCTCTCATCCCTTCCTTGACGGTGCTGAGGATGTCCCGGCCGATATCCACCGTATCAAGCACCTTCGGGGTCCTTGAGTATATGACCCGTCCAGTGGCGTAGTCCTTCACGCTGTGCAGGATGCTGGCGGAGTATCTGGTACCTCCGTTCAGCACCGTGGCCAGGTATATCGAAATCTGCAGCGGAGTGAACTGGTTGTCCGACTGGCCGATGGCGGCCTGGAGAGTGTCACCGGGGCTCCACTGGCCGAGACCGTTCTCGGCCCTGTAATCGGGGCCTGCAAGTATGCCGGTGGATTCCGGCAGCTCGATGCCCGTGGGCTGGCCCAGACCGTACTTCCTGCAGTATTCGTTCATCTTGGATATGGTCAGGTTGCGGCCCACCTCGTAGAAGAAGTAGTTGCATGATTCCTGGATCGCTTCAACGACATTGATCCTGCCATGGGTCTGCTGGCCGTTCGTCAGCAGGTAGAGCCAGCATCTCGGGGTGTATTTTGAATTTTCGTAATATCTGTATATGCCCTCGTCCTCTATGATCGTATCCTTGGTGATGGTCCCTTCGGACAGGGCCGCCACCGCGACTCCGATCTTGAACGTGGAACCGGGAGCGTAGGCTCCGGTGAGGGCCCGGTTGAACATGGGCTTCAGCTGGTCGTTGCTGAGATAGGGATAGTCCCTGGAGAACGTGGCAAGATTGAAGGTCGGATAGGAGCACAGGGACAGCACTTCGAAGGTGTCGGCGTCAAGCACGGTCAGAGCCCCCGAGTACGCGTCCTCGCCGGTCAGCGGCTTGTCGGGGTCCGCTTCCTCCCTGATCTTCATTATGTTTTCCGCCAGGGCGCGCTCGGCGGTCATCTGCATGTCGATATCGATGGTCAGATATACGTCGTGCCCCGGGCTCGGTTCCTTTGTCACTTCGGCGCTGAGCACGTTGCCGTACTCGTCTTCCGTGATGGTCAGGGTCCCGTCAGATCCCCTCAGATAATCCTCGAAGGCAGCCTCGGCGCCCGAGATGCCCACTACGGCGTCCATGGGATAGCCCTTCTCCGTATACTGTTCCAGCTCAGCGGCCGGGATCTTGTTCACCAGTCCCAGGATGTGGGAGGCGTATCCCGGATAGAGATACTGCCTTGAGCTGCGGACGCTCACGAGAAATCCTGCGGAGTATTTTTCCTCGACTGCCGCGATAAGATCCGTGGTGGCATTTGATGCCAGTACGTAGGGCTGGGCCGGTGAGAACCCGGACAGTTCCATGTCGAGCCTTATGAGGAACAGCCTTTTCGCATTGGCCCATGTGTAGTTGCAGAAGGTCTCCGTCTTTCCCGACGCGCCCTTTTCCTCGGACGTGATGCCGAAATACTTCAGCAGCACCGCCCCTTCACCGTCCGTGCCTTCG
>CACZSC010000248.1 GCA_902783755.1 uncultured Ruminococcus sp.
ATGGCTGCCTGTGCCGCAGCGAGACGTGCGATCGGTACTCTGAACGGTGAGCATGATACGTAGTCGAGTCCAATGGTGTGGCAGAACTCAACGGATGTGGGATCTCCGCCGTGCTCGCCGCAGATACCTACATGGAGTTTCGGATTTGCGGGTTTGCCAAGGGAGATGGCCATTTTCATGAGCTTGCCTACGCCGACCTGGTCGAGTTTTGCAAACGGGTCGTTCTCAAGGATCTTGGCGTCATAGTATGCGCCAAGGAACTTGCCTGCATCGTCACGGGAGAATCCGTATGTCATCTGTGTGAGGTCGTTGGTTCCGAAGCAGAAGAAGTCAGCTTCCTTTGCAATGTCGTCTGCCGTAAGAGCGGCACGCGGGATCTCGATCATCGTTCCGACTTCATATTCGAGCTCGGCGCCTGCCTTTGCTATCTCGGCATCAGCTGTCTCAACAACGAACTTCTTGACGTACTTAAGCTCTTTGACTTCGCCGACCAGCGGGATCATGATCTCGGGCTTCACATTCCAGTCCGGATGAGCCTTCTTCACGTTGATAGCCGCACGGATGACAGCGGCTGTCTGCATCTTCGCGATCTCGGGATATGTAACTGCAAGGCGGCATCCGCGATGACCCATCATGGGGTTGAACTCATGGAGAGAAGAGATGATGTTCTTGATCGTCTCCACGCTCTTGCCCTGTGCGTTTGCGAGAGCTTCGATATCAGCTTCCTCGGTGGGAACGAACTCATGAAGCGGCGGATCCAGGAACCTGATGCAGACCGGTGTACCTTCGAGAGCCTCATAGAGAGCCTCAAAGTCGGACTGCTGCATCGGGAGGATCTTTGCAAGCGCTTTTTCTCTCTCTTCAACGGTCTCGGAACAGATCATTTCACGGAATGCATCTATTCTGCCGTCGCCGAAGAACATATGCTCTGTACGGCAGAGGCCTATTCCTTCTGCGCCGAGCTCACGTGCCTTCTTTGCGTCTCTCGGTGTGTCGGCGTTGGTGCGGACCTTGAGTCTTCTGAACTTGTCGGCCCATGCCATGATCCTTCCGAACTCACCTGCGATGGAAGCATCCACTGTGGGGATGATTCCCTCGTAGATGTTACCGGTGGAACCGTCTATCGAGATGAAGTCGCCTTCGACGAATGTCTTGCCGGCAAGGACGAATTTCTTGTTTTCTTCATCCATAGCGATGGCTGAGCATCCGGATACGCAGCATGTACCCATGCCACGGGCAACGACTGCTGCATGGGAGGTCATACCGCCGCGTACGGTCAGGATGCCCTGTGCAGCCTTCATGCCTTCGATATCTTCGGGAGAGGTCTCAAGTCTTACGAGAACGACTTTCTCGCCTCTTGCTGCCCATTCTTTCGCGTCAGCTGCGGTGAACACGATCTTGCCGCAGGCTGCTCCGGGAGATGCCGGAAGAGCTTTCCCGATGGGTTCAGCTGCCTTCAGGGCTTTCGTGTCGAACTGTGGGTGAAGAAGGGTATCAAGGTTTCTGGGGTCTATCATGAGGACAGCCTCTTCCTCTGTCTTCATTCCCTCGTCCACCAGATCACATGCGATCTTGAGGGCTGCCTGAGCAGTTCTCTTTCCGTTTCTGCACTGGAGCATGTAGAGTTTCTTGTTTTCTACGGTGAACTCCATATCCTGCATGTCATGATAATGCTTTTCGAGGATGTCGCAGACCTTGATGAATTCCGCATAAGCTTCGGGGAACAGTTCTTCCATCTGGGAGATCGGCATAGGTGTTCTTACGCCTGCCACCACGTCTTCGCCCTGCGCATTGGTAAGGAACTCGCCCATGAGTTTCTTTTCGCCTGTAGCGGGGTCTCTCGTGAAGGCAACGCCCGTACCGGATTCGTCATTGAGGTTACCGAACACCATGGGCATTACGTTGACTGCGGTGCCCCATGAATACGGGATATCGTTGTCTCTGCGGTATACGTTCGCACGAGGGTTGTCCCATGAACGGAACACAGCCTCTATGGCAAGCTTCAGCTGCTCTACGGGGTCTGCGGGGAAGTCTTTCCCGAGTTTCTCTCTGTATTCTGCCTTGAACTGGCCTGCAAGCTTTTTGAGATCGGCTGCGTTGAGTTCGACATCGTACTTAACGCCCTTTTCTTCCTTCATCTTGTCGATAAGCTGTTCAAAGTACTTCTTTCCGACTTCCATAACGACATCAGAGAACATCTGGATGAAACGTCTGTAGGAGTCGTATACGAATCTTTCGAATTTGGGATCAGGGTTTCCTGCGATCATGGCAGCGACCACATCGTCGTTGAGACCGAGGTTGAGGATCGTATCCATCATGCCCGGCATGGACGCTCTCGCGCCGGAACGGACGGAAACCAGCAGCGGGTTCTTCATATCCCCGAATTTCTTGCCGTTGATCTCTTCCATCTTCTTGACGTACTCCATGACCTCAGCCATGATGTCGTCATTGATCTTTCTTCCGTCTTCGTAATACTGTGTGCAGGCTTCCGTTGTGATGGTGAAGCCCTGCGGAACGGGAAGACCGATCTTGGTCATCTCCGCCAGATTCGCACCCTTACCTCCGAGGAGCTCACGCATGGTAGCGTCGCCTTCAGAAAACAAGTAAACGTACTTCTTGCTCATTAGGATTTTACCTCCGAAAAAATTATATGTAATGTTTTTGCTTATACGACAGTTCATCTTACATACAGCATTCTGCTGATGTGCGGACTGCGACCAGCACAAAGGATATTATACCATAGCTCCCTGAAAATATCTACTGCATTTCCCGTTATTTTTGGGAATTTGACCCTCCTGGCGGCCGAATTTCTGCTCATATTCCGCCGGGGTCCCGCGGCAACCCGTCATATTTGACGAATTTTTAGCTTTGTGCTAAAATTCCAGTCAGAGATCATATTGCCGGACGCCGTGTCCCGGCCCGAAAGAAGACAAAAATGTTCTTTACAATAGATACCAAAAACAGAAAGATTCCTCCGGACCCGGGGGGCGGCGGCAGCGCAGGGATAATGCCTGATGATACCGTGGAAATGTCCCGGGAAGATATCGCCGGACTCGTGAAATCAGCTCAGGCCGGAAACGACGACGCTTTCTCGTCCCTCGTGTTTCTATACGAAAAGTTCGTTTTCAACTCCGCCTGCAGGGTGCTGTCGTCCTCGGGCATGGGCACCTCGGACGCTGAAGACATTGCACAGAACTCTTTCATAAAAGCCTGGCGTTCTCTCGACAGGTTCAGGGGAGACTGCACCTTCTCCACATGGCTGTTCAGAATAACGGTAAACACCGCGAAGGACTATATCAGATCCGAAAAAAGACATCCGACGGTCTCAACCACAAGGACAGACGACGAGACCGATGAAACCGAGGAGTGGGACCTCCCTGTCACATCCGGCGATGAAGTGCCGGAAGACGCCCTGGAAAGAAAGGAAACCGTACTCATGGTCAGAAAGGCCATAGAGAGTCTTCCCAAAGACCAGCGAGACGTGATAGTTCTCCGGGATCTGGACGGCCTCAGCTATCAGGAGATCTCGGACAAGCTGGGCGTGGAGATCGGCACCGTCCGGTCAAGGATCTCCCGAGGGCGGGAAAGGATAAAAAACATTCTCGTCGAGTGGAACTTTTTGTAAGCGGCAGCGTCATACCAACGGAAACAAAAAAGAAAGAAGCTTAAGATGGCAGATTTAGATAACAGAACTTCCCGGAACGACCTGTCGGACCCTGATTACCTCAGGATTCTGGACAGTGCATATCCCAAGCCCTCACCGGATTTTCATGACAACGTGATGGCTGAGATCAAATCA
>CACZSC010000249.1 GCA_902783755.1 uncultured Ruminococcus sp.
GAGCAAATCCGCAGGAATGTTTACAGTATTTTGAGGGAAGAAACCGGAAGAGAGCAGCCAATGCGAAAACATGACCTTGAAATGTAAAAAAAGAAAGACGGGATAACTAACCATCCCGCCTAATTATGTTGTTGATAGTGGAAAACACGGGCCTATGAAATGTATTTTCCTACTACTGGGATTCGCCTTATGAGGGCACCCGCGGTAAACGATACCAGAGCCACAGAGGCAGCGATCAGTGGGACCGAGATCCACGGAGAGAACGACAGCGGCGAGAAGCCTATCCGGCTGAACGCGTCAAGGATCAGGACGTGGATGAGATACGCTCCGAACGAGGCGTCTGACAGAATCTTCCAGAAACCCGGGATACGGGATCTGAAGTCCTTCAGTAGAAGGAATATGGCAGCTGCGGGAAAAACCACGTTCGGCATGAGATATGGGTAAAAATCCGTTATCGCTCTCCCGAATATCAGGGATAACACAATGGCGGACACAGGGGTAATTACAGCCCCTATTATGCCAAGTATGTATATCGGTTTGCGGGCCCTGTCACCCGCATGGACAGCCAGATAACAGCCTAGTACGAAGACCCCTGTGTACCCCATCGGAAATTGCATGTTCATCTTTCCTATGACGGTGTTGCCCAGTATGCACAGGCGCGGGGATACGTAATATATGACCACAAGGAGCATCGGAACGGCAGACGCGAAGATCAGTGCTAAAAGCAGAAAATACCGGGAGGTCTTAATGTTTCTTGCGAGAGGCCTCAACAGAGGAACAAGCAGGTACAAAGCCAGGATCGCCCAGCAGAACCAGAGATGATAGTGACCGGATATCCATGTGTATAGGAAAGCTTTCCATCCCCCGAGTCCCTCCGGGGATGTAAACCAAGAAATAGCTGTATAGATCAGCGACCAGAACAGGAAGGCAGTGAAGATGCGCAGGCAGTTCTTCTTAAGTATTTCGGGGAACGGTTTGTCTGACGGAAGAAACAGAGCCCCACTGAGCATGAAGAACAAAGGAACAGCCCACCTTGCCAGTCCGTCCCAGAAGATCATCGCCTGCCAGCCGGAGGAATTTAGCGGGGCGGCGGTTAGCTGTACAGTCGATGTGTGGATAATGATGACCGCAAACGTGGCGATGACACGGAGAACATCATAGCCATGAATACGTTCATTGCTTGAAGACATTTCAAAAATCCTTTCTTCGATCATCGTGATACCTCAAGTATACCGCCCGGGTAGAATTATTTCAAGTGTATAACAACTGAGGCTCCTGAACAGTATGATGGAAAAATTAATGTGAACGATCTACCGTTTGAAAAAAGAAAACTGTCAATAAAATCAAAAGAATCACTTGACAAAACGCTTCATGGGGCACCAGAGAAGACATAGCTCCGTTCATCGATCCCGTGTTCAGCAACAACATAATCCTCACGGAGACGGAAAGACTGACGATGTCAAACCGGCCGAAAGACCCGAAATACGGTAGAAACAAGAATGTTCTGGTGGTCGGCGGATCCGGTTCCGGAAAAACAAGATTCTTTGTAAAACCGAACCTGATGCAACAGAATTCCTCGTACGTTGTTACGGATCCGAAAGGTACGATCGTCTGCGAGTGTGCTGAGCTGCTTCGGAGAAACAACTACAGGATCAAGATATTCAACACGATCAATTTCAAAAAGTCACACCACTACAATCCTTTTGAGTACATACACTCGGAAAAGGATATACTCAAACTCGTCAAGACTCTTATAGCCAATACAAAAGGCGACGGTAAGACCGGAGACGATTTCTGGATCCAGGCAGAGACTCTGCTGTACTGCGCTCTCATCGGGTACATCCATTATGAGGCACCGAAGGATGAGCAGAACTTCGCTACGCTGATAGAACTGGTCAATCAGCTTGAGGTCCACGAGGAAGACGAAAAGTTCGAAAATGCCGTCGATATAATGTTCAAAATGCTTGCCAGGCAGAAGCCGAATCACTTTGCTGTCAGACAATACAGAAAGTATAAGCTTGCAGCCGGCAAAACTGCAAAATCCATAAACATCTCGTGCGGAGCCAGACTGGCTCCTTTTGACATTGAGGAGCTCAGAGAGATAACGAAATACGATGAACTGGAACTGGACAGGCTCGGAGATGAAAAAACAGCGCTGTTCCTTATCATGTCTGATACGGACAGCACCTTTAACTTTCTTGTTTCGATGATCTATTCACAGTTATTCAATCTGCTGTGCGAAAAGGCTGACGACGTGTACGGAGGCCGTCTTCCGATCCACGTGCGCTGCCTTATAGACGAATGCGCCAACATCGGCCAGATCCCCAACCTGGAAAAACTGATGGCTACCA
>CACZSC010000250.1 GCA_902783755.1 uncultured Ruminococcus sp.
CAGGCGTCCTCAAGGGACTCCGCCTGTGCTGCGGGACATCCGAAGCAGTGCATTCCCATTTCAAACAGGATATCTATCGATTCGGGATATTCTCTTACGATCTCACCGATAAGGGTGTCTTTTGTGACGTATGTTGCCATTGCATATACCTCCTTCATGTTTTTCTGACATATTATATTACATCCCGATTATTTTTGCAACAAAATATTCCCAGTCCGTTGACAACCTGTTCCTGCGGAAATATAATTAATGTGAACGTGTTCATAAAAACGTCCGGAGGCGATTTTTATGCCGAAACTTATCGAAAATGTCCGGGAAAACCTCATCCTGGAAGCCAGGCGTCAGGTGGAGTCTGAAGGGTATTCAGCCATGACGATCCGTTCCATAGCTGAAGCCTGCGGTATAGGTACCGGAACCTTCTACAATTACTTCAAATCCAAGGAACACCTTGTTGCCGCGTACATGCTTGAAGACTGGGACAGGCTTCTGTCTGAGATGGAAGCACTTTCTTCGGATGAGCCGAAGTCCTTTCTCGAACAGTCGTTCGGGCTGCTTAAAAGCTTTGTGGAGTCTCACAGCTCCCTGTTCAGAGACAAAAATGCGGTCAAGGATTCCATGGGCTCATTCACCAGCAAGCACCCCGTCCTGAGGGATCAGCTGGCAAGAGTCATACTCCCTGTCTGCGAACATTCCAGAGCCGAAGACAGGGATTTTCTTTCCATGTTCATCGCGGAGTCATTCCTGTCATGGGCCGGCACCGGCTGCAGCTTTGACAGGCTTTATTCCGTCATAAGATATATGTTCTGAAAAAACAATAAAAGGAGATACATACCATGAGCAGTTTTGAAAACCTGAGAATCGTAGACAACTTCTACCAGACGTCACTGTTCTTCCCCATGCCCACGGTCATCATAGGAACGATGTGCGAGGACGGGAAGACGACACTTGGCCCCTACTCACTGGTCCAGCCCTATTATGTGGCAGGCAAGGACTACTATGCGATGCTTCTCAGCTGCCGCAATTCCTCCAACACGGCACAGAACATCCTGAGAAACGGCAAATGCTCCATAAACTTCATCGACGACAAGCCCTCGACGTTCAAGGAAGCGGTGAAGCTCTCCTGGCCGGGTGACAAACCCGAGGAAAAGATGCCTAAATGCAACTTCCTGCTCGAAAAGGGACTGATCCAGGAAGAGACCGGAGAGGAGCGCCCGTGGGTCCTTACAGACGCCATCCAGGTAATCGAATGCACCTGGATGAGAGATCTTGACGGCGCTGCAGGCGACAGGCCAGGTGAACTCAACGGTTATGAAGGTCCGTACCATGATTTCAACGGCATAACGAGCAAGTTCGGAGCCCACTTCATACTGAGGATAGACAAGATTCTGATGAAGAAAAAGTACAGCGACGCCATAATCAACGGCGTAAGGGCAAAGGATTTCCCGCATCTCCCGGTAGATTACGGCTACCGTGACAGCAAGAACTTCTGGTTCCACAGAAAGACCCGCATGAGGGCCGAACTGCTTCAGATGCGGCAGGCTTCCCTGGCATCCGTAAGATATGCAGCCGACAGAGCTGACGACAAGGTAAAATTCACCGATGAGGCGCTCAAGACCATCCTGAACGTCCCCCGTGTGTTCCTGCCTCTCGTCCTCAAGGGCTGCGTCGACTGGGCGAAGGAGAACAATGTAGAGCTGGTCACTGAAGAACATATGAAGATAATCAACGACAAACGCTCAAAAGAAAAGAGCAGGAAATAAGGAGGAAAAGACATGAAAGTTTTACTTGCAGGCGCGTTCGGCAATCTGGGAGCCGAGATACTGAAATCACTCTGCAGAGAAGGTCACGAGGTCATTGCAGCCGACCTGAAGGAAAGAGATGTTGAGGGAACTGAAGGCAGATATACATTCAGAACCATAGATGCAACAAATCCCGAGACCCTTAAAGGCCTCTGCGACGGCGTCGAGGTCGTCATCACAACCATGGGACTGACAGGCGCATCCACGAAATTCACTTCCTATGACATCGACTATCAGGGGAACATGAACCTGTACAATGAAGCAAAGGCG
>CACZSC010000251.1 GCA_902783755.1 uncultured Ruminococcus sp.
GTCCTTCGGGGTGGCTCCCTCAGGCACGTGGATGTGTATGTCCATGGTCTTGTAGAAGTCAGCCGGGATGCCGTATTCGCTGCAGTGGGCCCTCGCGTAGGTCACCGCTATGTGGGCGGATTCCTTCATCACGTCTCCGAGAGTGCCGGTGAGCTCTATCTTTCCGGTGCCTTCCACCGGAAGCACCTCCACCTTCAGCAGGTCTCCGCCGACATCGGTGTAGGCCATGCCGTTGGTGACGCCCACCAGGTCCAGATCCCCTATGGGATCGTCGATTATTTTTCTCGGTCCCAGGTAGCCTTCGAGATCCCCGGCCGTGATCTTCACGGACTTCAGACCTTCCTCTATCATCCTCTTTGCGGCCTTCCTGCAGAGGGAGGAGATGTCCCTTTCCAGGTTGCGGACGCCGGATTCCCTGGTGTAGCCGGCGATCAGCTCGTTTATGGCGTCGTCGGTGAGCCTGAAGGATTTCTTCGTGAGGCCGTGCCTCTTTATCTGCTTCGGCACCAGATGGTTCTTCGCTATCTGCAGCTTCTCGCCGGGGGTATATGTGTTGAGCTCCAGGACCTCCATCCTGTCGAGCAGAGGCCTCGGCACCGTGTCAAGGGTGTTGGCCGTGGTTATGAACAGTATGTCGGACAGGTCCACCGGGAGCTCTATGAAGTGATCCCGGAAAGCCTTGTTCTGCTCGCTGTCCAGCACTTCGAGAAGGGCGGACGCCGGGTCTCCCCTCATGTCGGAGCACATCTTGTCCACTTCGTCCAGCAGCATCACCGGGTTCATTGAGCCGCACTGGGTCAGGGCGGTTATGATCCTGCCGGGCATGGAGCCGATATATGTCTTCCTGTGTCCCCTTATGTCGGACTCATCGCGGACTCCGCCCAGGGAAACTCTCACGTATTTTCTGTTGAGGGCCGTGGCAATGGAGGCTCCCAGGGAGGTCTTGCCCGTTCCGGGAGGTCCCACGAAGCACAGGATCTGGTTTTTCAGTTCCGGGTTCAGCTGCTTGACTGCCAGGAACTCCAGTATCCTGTCCTTGATCTTTGTGAGCCCGTCATGGTCCCCGTCAAGGATCTTCTTGGCCTGGACTATGTTCAGCCTGTCTTTCGTCTTCTTCCCCCAGGGGATGTCGAGACAGGTCTCTATGTAGTTGCGTATGACTGCCGAGTCGGGAGAACCCTGAGGGGTCTTCGCCAGCTTTAGGATCTCCTTGCCGAGCCTGCTCCGGACCTCGTCCGGAAGCTCCGCGGCGTCGAGCCTCTTCTGGAGCTCCTGCTCGTCGCTGTCGATGCCAAGCTCGTTCTCTATGGCCCGGATCTGCTCCCTGAGGAAGTAGTCCCTCTGGTTGTCGTCCATGGCCTGTTTAACCTTGATCTGGATGTCCAGCTGTGTCTGGAGCAGCTTGACTTCGCTTTCCATCAGCACCATGCAGCGCTCGGCTCTCCTGAAGGGGTCGAACTCCGCCAGCACGGCAGCTTTGTCCTGGTAGCGGACGAAGGCGTTGGCGGCTATGAAGTCGGCGATCATGCCGGGGTTCTCCATGCCCTTGACGGCTCTCATGAAGTCGTCGGCGTATCTGGGCATGAACCTGGTCATCTCGGAAAGCACGTCTATAAGCTCCTTGATGGTGGCCTCGGTCTTTATGTCCTTCACCGAGAAGTCCGCCGTTACGGTCTTGCAGAGGACGTCCGCCCACAGGCAGCCGTTCTCGTTTCTGAGTTCTATGAGGCTGGCGCGGCAGTATCCCTCGACGGTGATCCTCACCGTGTCGTTCCCGCTCTTCGCCAGGCTGTTCGATATCTTTGCCACGCAGCCCACTTCGTACAGGTCGTCCTGGCCGGGCTCCTCGCAGTCGATGTCCTTCTGGGGCACCATGAATACCATCATGCTGGAATCCAGAGCGGCCTTGGCGGCCTTTTTGGACATATCCCGCTCAAGCTCGCAGGATACCGGTATGGAAGGGAAGGCAACGATCCCCCGCAGAGCTATGGCGGGTAGGGTCAGTGTCTCGGCTTTTTCTATATATCTGGGCATGTGATTGTTCCTTTCGAAATCTGCTTTTGTAAATGATTCGTCTTCTGAATGCTCATATTTCCCTCATTTTACCCTTCATTATATCATATACCGAGCCGGAATTCCACAGAAACATAGCAATTAGGTGACACGGGAAAAGTAAATTTTCTGTGATGGGCCAGCGTGGGCCCTTCCGGAGGCAAAAAAACCTTTAATTTGGGTCCGCGGAGGTGTATAATATAGAAAAAACGACCGGGAGGCTCGATATGGTCAGACTGGAAGATCCGGAATACGAAGAATCGGTCACCAGCGGCGCGTCCTGCTTTGCCGTTCCAGTGGAGGCGGCAGTGGACGAAGGCGCGGATGATGCGGACGTGCTGACCTACAGGATCGCGAAAGACGCGGCGGACGAGTATCATTCCCGGTTTTCCTCATGCCCGTTTTCCGGAGAGGCCAGGGACTTCCTTCACGCCAGGCTGGCTCCCCTGATGGAGGGCCTGGGATACAGGCCCGTGTTCGAGCCCTTCAAGCTGAGGAAGGAGTTCGCCTGGAACAGGGAAAAGGCTCCGGAAGGCGTGATACTGGAGGACTGCAGGATCATAGACAGCTTAAAGGGGCTCGAGTTCGAAAGCGAGCTTCCCGTTGAGGAATACGAGCTGTTCTCCACCATCCCCACGGACAGGATGGCAGTGGTGAGCCGGGACGGTAAGGTGGTATGCTTCGCCGGGGTGAACGACATGTCGGAGGACGGTGCCTTCGAGATAAACGTGGAGTGTGCTCCCGGATACAGGAGACGTGGATTCGCCGCCTCCTGCGCCGCGAAGCTGGCAGGATACCTGACGGAGCTGGGGGAGCAGGCGGTATACGTATGCTCCGACAGGAACACCGCATCGGAGCGGACCGCCCTGAGAGCCGGGTTCAGCCCCGTGAGGACCGTCATGTCATACGTCTGCATGAAGACCGGGAACGGAGAAGGTCCGGAGGTGGAACATGGCATTTGACGCGGGATTCCTTAAACATGTATGCCATGAGCTGAACACCTGCCTTGCCGGCGGCCGGGTGGACCGGATCAGCCAGCCCTCAAGGGATGAGGTGGTCCTTTACATCAGGTGCCAGGGAGAGGACAGGCGGCTGTACATCTCGGCCGGGGGCAACGGCCCAAGGCTGCATCTCACGGAGGAACGGCCCGAGAACCCCCAGGTGCCTCCCATGTTCTGCATGCTTCTGAGAAAGCATTTTTCCGGAGCCAGGTTCACGGAGGCCCGGATGCCCGGGTTTGAGAGGGTGGCCATCCTCGCCTTCGAGACCAGGGACGAGCTGGGGGAGATATCCGAGAAGAAGATCATCTGCGAGATGATAGGCAGATTCGCGAATATAATACTGACGGACAGCAGCGGCACGATAATCGGCCAGCTTAAGACGGTGGACTTCTCCACCAGCGAAAAGAGGCAGGTGCTGGCCGGGCTGAAGTACGAGCTTCCTCCAGCCCAGGACAAGAGGGATCCCACCGACCCCGGCATCGGCGAGAGGGAGTTCAACGGCATAGCGTCGGGATTCCCCGGCGACATGAAGGCTGACAAGTTCATAATGGCGGCCTTTTCCGGCATATCGCCCCTTGTGGCGCGGGAGATCTCGTACAGGGCGGCCGGACATGAGGGCGCCGTGCTGGACGACACGGCGAAGGGGCTCTGGAGGGAGTTCTCGTCGACAGTCTCGAAGATCAGGGAATGCGGAGGCAGGCCCTGGCTCGTGAAGGACGAGACCGGGCACCCTGTGGAGTATTCCTTCACGGAGATCAGCCAGTACGGCCCGGGCAGCTGCACCGTATGCGAAAGCTTCGGGGAGCTTCTCGACGCCTATTACGGCAGGCGGGGCCTGGAGGACAGGATCCGGAAGAAATCCTCCGATATCTCAAGGCTCATAAAGAACGCCGAGGGCAGGATAGAGAGAAAGATCGCGGCCCAGAAGCAGGAACTTGAGGACTGCGAGGCCGGGGACCGGTACAAGCTGTGGGGCGACCTCATAACCGCGAACATATACAGGCTCAAAAGAGGGATGGAGAGCTGCGAACTTGTGAACTGGGACGATCCCGCAGGCGGGACCGTGGAGATACCCCTTGACAAGAGGCTCACTCCCCAGGCGAACGCCCAGATATACTACAAGAAGTACTCGAAGGCCAAGGTGGCTAAGGTGGTGCTGGCCCGGCAGATAGAGTCGGCAGGGGCCGAGCTCGAATACATGAAGACGGTGGCGGATTCCCTGGAGCGGGCGGAGAACGAGTCGGATCTTTCCGACATACGGGCGGAACTCTATCAGAGCGGGTACGCTTCGAAGATGAAAAACTACACCGCGAAGAAGAACCTGAAGCCCCAGCTGAAGCGGTACCGGACTTCCGACGGGCATCTGGTGCTCTGCGGAAGGAACAACACATCGAACGACTATCTCACCACGAAATACGCGGCGAAGACCGACTGGTGGTTCCACGTGAAGAACCAGCCGGGATCCCACGTGGTGCTGGTGAACAACGAGGGGGAGACGGATCCCCCGGAGCAGGCCTTCACCGAGGCCGCGGAGATCGCCGCCTACAATTCCTCTGCCAGGGACGGGGTCATGGTCCCGGTGGACTACATCACTGTATCCAAGGTCAAAAAGCCTTCGGGATCGAAACCGGGCTTTGTGATATATACGAGCAACTGGACGGCGTACGTCACGCCGGACGCTGAAAAAATCAAAAATATGTCCGAGAGGACAGTTTAGAAAGAAAAGGGGAAAAGAAAATGATCAAGCAAATCGGACTTCAGATGTGGACACTCAGAGATCACATGGGGACTCCCGAAGGCATCAGGATGGCTTTCAGGAAGATGAAGGAACTGGGCTACGACGGAGCTCAGACCGCAGGCTGCAGGATCCCGTACGAGGATTACGCAAGGATCGCCCATGAAGAGGGCATCGAGATCTGGGGCACCCACGAGGAATTCGAATACATGCTCGAGGATATCGAAAAGGAGATCAGGGTCCACAAGATCATGGGGACCAGCCTGATGGGCATCGGCGGATTCATGTGCAACACTGCCGAGGAGACCGAGCGCTTCATCGAGCAGGCCAACAAGATCGCCGACCGCATCTACGAAGAGGGCATGAAATTCACATATCACAACCACAGCCATGAATTCACGAAGTTCCCGGACGGCAGAAGGCCCATCGACATGCTGATCGAAGGACTGGATCCCAAGAAGACCTCCTTCGTCCTTGATACATACTGGGTGCAGCACGGCGGCGCCGACATCAGGTACATGATGGAGAAACTGGCCGGCAGGATCGACCTTATCCACCTGAAGGACATGGGCAAGACGAGAGAGCCCGACGAGCAGTTCATCACCGAGATCGGCAACGGCAACCTCTGGTGGGAGGGCATCATCCATACCGCCGAGAAGATCGGCGTCAAGTATTACGTGGTCGAGCAGGACGTGTATCCGGGAGATCCCTTCGATTCCATCAAGATCTCTTCCGATTACCTGCATGAGCACTTCATGAAATAAGGGTCGATGGCAAGGATCGTCATAATCGGATCGGGCATGATGGGTTCCGCCCTGGCCTTTCCCGCAAGGGAGAACGGCCATGAGGTGAGGCTCGTCGGGACCCATCTGGATTCTGAAATAATAGACTGCTGCCGGGAGACCGGAAAGCATCCGAAGCTTCCGCTGCCTTTTCCGGAAGGCGTGGAGTTCCATAAGGTGGAGGAAGTCAGCCGGGCTCTCGAAGGGGCGGATCTCGTCATAGGCGGGGTCAGCAGCTTCGGGGTGGACTGGTTCGGCGACGTCATACTCCCCTTGATACCCAAGCATGTGCCGGTGCTTTCCGTGACCAAGGGCCTCATGGATCTCGAGGACGGGACGCTGATCACGTATCCCGAGGTCTGGAAGAGGAAACTCGAAAAGGCAGGGAAGAAGCTGTCGCTGAACGCGGTGGGCGGCCCCTGCACCAGCTATGAGCTCGTTCAGCACGACCAGACCGAGGTGGCTTTCTGCGGCGACGACCCCGATGTGCTTATGAAGCTGCGGGACCTCATGTCCACGGATTACTACCACATCAGCCTGTCGACGGACGTGACGGGCGTGGAGAGCGCGGTGGCCCTGAAGAACGGGTACGCCCTGGCGGTGGCCCTTACCATAGGCCTGAACAAGGCGGAATTCGGCGAAGACTCGCCACTGCACTACAATTCCCAGGCAGCGGTGTTCGGACAGGCGGTCCGGGAAATGAAAAAGCTCCTCGACCTTCAGGGGGCCGGGAGCCTCGACAATCTGTGCGTGGGCGCGGGGGACCTCTACGTGACCGTGTACGGAGGCAGGACCAGACTGGTCGGGATCCTTCTCGGCAAGGGATATACCATAGACGAGGCCAGGGAAGAGCTGAACGGGGTGACTCTCGAGTCTCTCGTGGTGGCTGAAAGGGTGGCCAGAGCCGTAAGGAAGCTGGCCGCAGCCGGCCGTTGCGACCTCAGCGATTTTCCCCTCCTCATGTGCGTTGACGGCATAATATCGGAAAGAAAGAAGTGCGACATACCCTGGGACTCCTTCAGGTACACCGCACTTTAAAAGAACAGAGCATAGCAAAAGACGGGAACAGCTCAAAAACTGCTCCCGCCTTTTTATTTTCAGTTATTCGGCCTTTTCAAGGAGATATGTGGCCTCAAGATCCGCGAGGTGCAGCATCACGGCCAGAGGAGATGCGGTGTATGCCCGGCTGATGGACTGGTCCCCGCCCTTGACCAGAGGATCGAACCCGCCCATGTGGAACCTGATGGCCAGAAGCTCGTCCACGCTCAGCTGTTTCAGGAACCACTGGAGGATTATGCAGCTCTTCTCCCCGTGTCCTATGGGGAACCGCTCATCCACCTCGTATACTTCCTTCGTGGTCCACTGCCCGTTCTCGTCCTTCACGTTCCTGGTGCCCACCTTGTAGTAGTGGGCCTTGCATATGTCATGGAACAGGGCGGTGATCGCCACGGTCTCCGGGCTTATTTTCGCGTCGGGATACCTTTCGACGATCTTCGCGAGGCATCTGTAGACGTTCAGGGAGTGCTCCACCAGCCCGCCCGGGTGGGACCCGTGGAACTTGGTGCTGGCGGGAGCCTGGAAGAAGTCGCTGCTGCAGATCCATTTGAGAAGCTCGTCGATGCCTTCTCTCTTTATGTTCTTTTTGCAGATGTCAAGAAACTCCTGCTTCAGTTCTTCAGTGTTCGCCATATCAGTCCCTGTCCCAGCCTCTCGTGGTGGCTACGGCCTTTCTCCAGTTCTTTATCTTCCTTCTCTGCTCCTCGACGCTGATCTTGGGCCAGAACACCTTGCCCACGGACACGTTGTCGAGCAACTCCTCCTTCGTGGACCAGTACCCCACGGCAAGTCCCGCCAGGTAAGCGGCGCCGGTGGCGGTGGTCTCCACGCAGGCGGGACGTGTCACGTTCGCCTGGATTATGTCCGCCTGCATGTGCATGAGCAGGTTGTTGGCGGAAGCGCCGCCGTCCACCTTCAGGGAGGACATCTTTATGCCTGAATCAGCCTCCATGGCGGAGAGCACGTCGTATGTCTGGTATGCTATGGACTCTAGGGTCGCCCTTATGATGTGATACTTGTTCACGCCTCTCGTAAGTCCCACGATGGTGCCTCTGGCGTAGGGATCCCAGTAGGGGGCGCCCAGGCCCGTGAAGGCGGGCACCAGGTAGCATCCGTTGGTATCCGGGACCTTCGAGGCGAAGAATTCGGAGTCAACGGCGGAATCTATGATCTTCAGCTGGTCTCTCAGCCACTGGATCGCCGAGCCGGCCACGAATATGGAGCCCTCAAGGGCGTATTCCACTTCTCCGCCGATGCCCCAGGCGATGGTGGTGATGAGGCCGTTCTTAGAGAATACGGGTTTGTCACCGGTGTTCATGAGCAGGAAGCATCCGGTGCCGTAGGTGTTCTTGGCCTCGCCGGGATTGAAGCACATCTGCCCGAAGAGGGCGGCCTGCTGGTCTCCGGCAGCTCCCGCGATCTTCACGGGGCCTCCGAACAGGTTCGGTGTGGTCTCTCCGTACACACAGCTCGAGGGTTTTACCTCAGGCAGCATGGACTTCGGGATATCCAGTTCCTTCAGGATATCGTCATCCCATTTCAGCTCCACGATATTGAACATCATGGTCCTGGAGGCGTTGGAATAGTCCGTGACGTGGACCGCGCCTCCCGTGAGCTTCCAGATGAGCCAGGTCTCGACGGTGCCGAAAAGCAGCCTTCCGGCCTCGGCCTTCTCACGGGCCCCCGGCACGTTCTGGAGGATCCAGCGTATCTTCGTGGCGGAGAAGTACGGGTCGATTATGAGGCCGGTCTTCAGCCTGAAGATGTCGGCCAGACCCTTGTTCATGAGCTCGTCACAGTAGGGGGCGGTCCTTCTGTCCTGCCATACGATGGCATTGCATACGGGCTCCCCGGTGACCTTGTCCCACACGATGGTGGTCTCTCTCTGGTTGGTGATGCCTATGGCGGCGATGTCCGATGCCGTCACTTCCAGCTTTGCCATGGCCTCCGAAGCCACCGCGAACTGGGTCAGCCAGATCTCCTCGGCGTCATGCTCCACCCATCCCGGCTGGGGAAAATACTGGGTGAACTCCTTCTGGGACACGGAGCAGATCTCACCCTTCTTGTTGAAGATGATGCATCTGTTGGATGTGGTTCCTGCGTCAAGTGCCATTACGTATTCAGCCATGTCAGACCTCCTGGGCTGCCGCTTTTCCGCGGGAGCGTATTTTTGTTTTTGACCTTATATATGCTATTGTAGCCGTTATCGAGAAGAAAATCAACTCCACCGTCACCACGGCGGCTCCGGTCTGCAGTGAAAGGGCGCAGGCCAGGATGAACCCGGCGACGAAGCACAGGGCGGAGATGACCGCGGACAGTATCACCGTCACCTTGAAGCTCTTCGTGAGCCTCATGGCGGTGAGGGGCGGGAATATGAGGATCGCGGATATCATTATGGATCCCATGAGCTTCATGCCCACCACTATGGTGAGACCGGTGAGCACCGCCAGCAGCAGGCCGAA
>CACZSC010000252.1 GCA_902783755.1 uncultured Ruminococcus sp.
CATCGGCTGAGAGTTCGGAAGCTCCGATCCTCCTCATTGCCATGAGAGACTGATCAAGTCCCTTCGTTATCTCGGCGATCCCCCATTTGGTCGAAACGCTTACCGTGAAGCCGCATTCCTTTGCAGCGACCAGGACCTCGTCATTGTAATACCCTTCGGGGAACGACAGGGCGAACACTTCCGCGCCTGTTCCATTAAGTGCAGCTTCCAGCATCTCTCTGGATCTGTCAAGATCGTCATGGAGCGCAGCCACATAATCCTTTTCGCTCTCGCCTTCAAGGCGCGCCATGGTGGATCGGCAGCCTTCCCCTTCGAACCTTTCCGCCTGGTGCATGTCGTATGTATGGCTTTGGACAGAGAACACGCCAGATGACACCATTTCCCTCATCTCCTTTTCGCCTATGTGGTCATATATCTTCTCGCCTGTATCCTTGTATGTGTCTGAGCCGGCGAAGGCTCCTATCGAGAAAACGGTGGCGCAGTATCCGTATTTTTCCAGTATGGGATACGCATATGTGTAGCAGCCCATGTAACCGTCGTCGAACGTGATCACGACGGGTTTTTCGGGAAGTTTCCTGCCTTCCCTCACATATCCGGCAAGATCTTCGAGAGAGACTGCGGTATATCCTTCATCGTACAGTTTACTTATGTGAGACTCGAACAGTTCCGGCGTCATGCTCATGCCGTCTCCGGGATCTTCTGAAATGTTGTGGTACATAAGGATCGGAACGCTTCTTGAGATGTCTCCCTGCCCTTTGTATCCGATGCTGTCAAATATCTCAGAATGCTCCCTGCAGTTCTCCGCCGTCACGTAGTATCCGAAGTCGTCGGGAACGTACGTATCACTGTCTCCGTAGATCCTGGCACAGGCCATCTCGCCCACGTCGTTTCTGAAATGGGTGCCGTCGTAGAAATATCTGGGTTCGCAGCTGACGGACGAGAAGGAGAAGTCCCAGTAATCCGTCACCTCTGCCAGCGATGTATAGAACTCCTTAAGATCAGACACATTGAAATACTTCAGGTAGTCCCTGTATACGGGAGCCGTGACTACGAGCAGTTCCACATCCGAGGCCCTGCATTTTTCCACGATCCTCGCTACGCTTTCCATGCATTCCTTTATCTTCGGCATTGTGAACGAAGCCTCCGGATAGTTCTGGAAGATCTCGTACTGCCTCAGATATGAATAATAATCGGAGATGGGTTCCACATCTCTTTTTCTTTTGTCGTATTCGCCGGTGACCGGATCAAACACATCAAAGGCATGGGGCAGCCAAGACCTCTCTCCCATGTCTTTTATTTTGTTGATACCGTATTCGGGGTTCAGAAACAGGAACCTTGAATAAAAGGCGATCTTTGATGACCCGTCGACCTGGGGAGCCATGGAATGGGTGTATTCGTTCGGCTCGTCTCCGTAGAAGACGCCGTTGTCGACGTACACGTTGAGTACTATCCTCTTCGCACCGTATTTATCTATTAGGTAGTTCACTGTCTGTTCGGAGTCAAGCATGTCGGCTCCGTACATGATCATATTGTAGTATGTACCGCCGGTGTATTTCTCGAACGCCGATGTTGTGAATGAAGACGTGGAGGAACATCCCACGATATATGAGTCGTAACCCTCATACCGCGAGTCAAGATATGCGATTTTCGCTGCTCTCGGGTTGTTGGTCATGTCGTACGAATACCAGTCGAGTACCCTGTCGCCGAAGACGCCAAAGGGGTCTGTGACGAGATTGAATATCACGAGACAGGCGCAAATGGCGAATACGGTCAGTACGAACATCAACAGCCATTTTTTAGCTGACATATCCGAACCTCTGTCAATACTGTTTATATATGAATTCCGATGAGATATAGCTGCCTCTCATGATCCCGAAAATTAGGATAACGGCGAGAGGTATGAGTACGGCCAGCCACTGGACGAGTGCCGGCTTCTTGGAAAGCATTATGGCGAAGGAACCTTTCTTCTCCTCGTAGAACTCCACCGCCAGCATCACAAGCAGCGACACGGCGATCACGATGAGATCCTGCACCATGAGCCCCATGTTGAGGATGCTTGAATCGAACAGCTGCGCAAAATCCACCGTGGCAGGATTGAAAGTGCGTCCTATCAGTGTAAAGGCTGTGATCACGTCGGGGGATCTGGTTATGTATCTTCCTATGAAGACTATGAGGCAGGTGCGCAGCACCGAGAATATCCTCCATCCGGCTGACTCGTCCCTGATCCTGAGCCTGCTCTTTGCCGAGGTGAAGGGTCCTGCCAGCAGAAGTGACGCCGTTATTATGATACCGTTCCAGAAACCGAACACTATGTATTTCAGGTTGGGTCCGTGCCAGATACCTATCAGAAGATAGACAATGAAGGTCGCCGCCGAGGTGGCGAGTATCTTCCCGGCCTTCCCCTTCATATGCCTCCTTGCCCATTTGCCTAGTTTTATGAATGGCTTTGAAAGAGATATGGGATAGAAGAC
>CACZSC010000253.1 GCA_902783755.1 uncultured Ruminococcus sp.
GCACTCTCCCGCGGCCAGGTCTATCCCGTAAACGGCATGGCCCTGTTCCGTGAGCAGCGCGCATACCGCCTTTCCCATGCCTCCGCAGGCGCCGGTGACCAGATAGTTGCCCATAATTCTTCCTCAAATATTATCCGAAAGCGTTCCTGATCCTCACGAGGTAGTCCTCACGGGTCAGTCCTTTTTTAATCACGTAGCTGCGGAGCGGGGAATAGAGAACCTTGCTCTGCTTTATCCTTCTCGACAGGACGGCCGCAGTTCCCCGGGTCAGCCCGAAGAAGGCGTCGCTGAGCTTCGAGCCGTTCTTTTCAGCTTCTATTATGCTCCTGGCGGCGCACATGCCGGTGCTGAGGGCGTAGCAGATGCCCTCGCCCGTGATGCAGTCCACGAAGGACCCGGCGTCCCCCGCGAGGATGATCTTCCCGTCGATCACGTCGCTGTTGTATACCCGTTCCGAGAACATGGGGAGCCTGTATCCCCGTATATCCTTTCTTTCGACGGGGATCCCGTACTTCCTGCAGAACTCCTCGAGAAGGGAGACGTACCCGTCCTTGTGCTTCCCGGAGCCTCCCAGGCCCACGGTGGTATGCCCCTCCTTCGGGAATATCCATCCGTAGCCGTCCTTCGTCGCAGCGAAGTCCACCACAGTCCTGTCATATGTGACCGGGGAGTCGCATTCTACGGCGAAGCCGAACTCCCTGTCCGGTATGAGCCTGAAGCTGTATCCGTTGACCCCGTCGGCGAATATGAGGTATCTGAACCTGTATCCGTCCCGGTCCGTCATGAGGATGTTCTCGTCCTTCCTGAGCTCCGTGACGGTCTCACCCTGGTAAAGGTCGCAGTCCGCGACGGACTGCTTCATCATGGCCCGGTCGAACTCGGTCCGGTCCACCATGTACAGGGGATCGTTGAGGGTCACCGTCTTCTCTATGCCTTTCCCGGCGAAGGTCACCTCGCCGAAGGCTCTCTTCCTTATATCCGCGATGCTGAGATCAAGTTCCTTCAGCACCTTTATGCTCTTGTTTGTCAGGCCGCCCGCGCATAGCTTCTTCCGCGGGTACATGTATTTTTCTATGACGCAGTAAGTCAGGCCGCTGTCCCTGAGGGCCTTCGCGGCCCCGGCCCCGGCGGGTCCCCCTCCTGCGATGACGACGTCGTAAGATTTCACGGTGGTTTCCTTTCCGCCTGAGGATCAGGTGCTGCCCATGATCTGTCTCGCCACATATACGCCGCTTGCGCTTGCGTGGCTGAGGGAGTGGGTCACTCCGCTGCAGTCCCCGATTATATACAGCCCCCTGTGGCAGGTCTCGAGATGCCTGTTGAGCTCCACTTCCATGTTGTAGAACTTCACTTCCACACCGTAGAGCAGCGTGTCGTCGTTGGCGGTGCCGGGGGCGATCTTGTCAAGGGCGAATATCATCTCGATGATGCCGTCGAGGATCCGCTTCGGGAGCACCAGGCTCAGGTCTCCGGGAGTTGCCGCGAGAGTCGGCCTGACGGTGCCCTCGTCGATCCTCTTCTGGGTGCTGCGCCTGCCGCGCTCCAGATCCCCGAAGCGCTGGATGATCGCGCCTCCGCCCAGCATGTTCGAAAGCCTGACTATGCTCTCGCCGTAGCCGTTGCTGTCATGGAAGGGCTCCGAAAAATGCTTCGAGACCAGAAGGGCGAAGTTCGTGTTCGAGGTCTTTCTGCTCTCGTCCTCGAAGCTGTGACCGTTCACGGTGACGATTCCGTTCGTGTTCTCGTTAACCACGATGCCTCTCGGGTTCATGCAGAAGGTGCGGACGGAGTCTTCGTACTTCTGGGTCCTGTATACGATCTTGCTCTCATACAGCTCGTCCGTTATATGCGCGAAGATCTCAGCGGGGAGCTCCACTCGGACCCCCAGGTCCACGCGGTTCGACTTTGTCCCTATGCCGAGGTCCACGCATACCTTCTCGAGCCACTTGCTGCCTGAGCGGCCTGCCGATACCACGCACCTGCGGCACTCGGCGGTCTCCTCCCCGTATATGACGCGGTAGCCTTCGTCCCCGGGCAGCGCCTCGATGGCGTCCACGTGGGTGTTGAAGAAGAAGTCGGCCCTGTCCCTGAGCTTGGCGTAAAGGTTCTCAAGGACCACGTGGTTGATGTCAGTCCCCAGGTGGCGCACTGAGGCCTCGAGCAGGGTGAGCCTGTTCTGCATGCACAGGGTCTTGAAGCGAGATCCTGCCGTCGAGAACAGGGAAGTGCCCGAGCCGCCGTTCGAGGTGTTGATCTCATCCACATAGCGCATAAGCTCTATGGCCTTCTCCCTGCCTATGTATTCGTACAGGGTGCCGCCGAAATCGTTCGTTATGTTGTATTTGCCGTCGGAAAAGGCTCCCGCGCCTCCGAACCCGCTCATGATGGCGCAGGTGGGGCACTTTATGCAGCTCTTCACGTTCTCACCGTCGATGGGGCACTTCCTCTTCTCAAGGGGATATCCCTTCTCGAACATCGCCACCTTGAGGTCAGGGCGCTTTTCCGTGAGCTCCAGGGCGGTGAATATGCCCCCGGGGCCTGCTCCGATTATGATCACATCGTATTTCTTCATGATAATGGTCACCGGATGCCTGTTCCTTCAGACGCGGGGATCCGGCTGTCTCCTTGTTTTTTCTTCTCCTATTATATACCAACTGACGCGGAAAGTCGAGGAACGCGGGCACGTTTTGCATTTATTCCGGGAGGAATCACGATTTTCCGGCTGCCGAAAAAATATATGATCCCGTTTCTAATATACTGCAAACGGGAAAACCGCCGGGATATCCCGGAAATACGGGGGATCCGACGGTTATGCCATAGTCCGGAGATCACACAAGCGAATCATCCAGCAGAAAGTCCAGGATGCCGATATTCAGCACGCCGCTGTCATCGTACCAGCGTTTGCGAATGTCATGGCGGACTATGATCTTCGGGAAGGAATCACCGGTCAGGGACAGGGGCCTGCACTCCGCCGAGGCCTTTTCGGCGGTGTCCAGCGCATACGCGGACTGGATATAGGTCTTTTTACCGCCCCGTGTGGCGATGAAATCGATCTCCCGCGCGACCTGCGCGCTTTGTCCTTTTCTGTTTTTCTCCGTACCGTAAACGATGCCGATATCAACTTCGCAGCCGCGGACGCGCAGCTCGTTATACAGGATGTTTTCCATGATATGCGTCATCTCCTGCTGGCGGAATCCGGTCCGGGCATTGCGCAGGCCGACATCGTCACAGTAGTACTTATTCGGATAGTCAAAATAGTCTTTGCCCTTTACGTCATAGCGCCGGCATTCCTCGAACAGGTAGGCGTCCAGGAGATGCCCGATATAGGATGCGACCGTATTTGCGGCGACCGTGTCCTCCCCGGCGCGCTTCTGCCGGGAGTTAAGGGCGTTGGCTATATTGTTCGGATTGGTCAGCGAGCCGGTCGAGGAGCAGAGCAGATCAAGAGCCGCGGACAGGACGTCCTCACGCCTGATCTTCCTGCGTTCCACGATATCCCTGAGATAGACTTCGGAGAATAGCGATTTCAGATAGTTCATCCTCGCCGTGTCGTCCGGACGTGAGAGGATAAGGGGCATGCCGCCGAAGAAAGCGTAGTTCTCAAAGGCCTCTGCCGTATCACCTCCGACTGCAGAGTAATACTCCGCGAACCGAAGGGGATGGACGCGTATCTCGTCGCTGCGGCCGCGGAACTCGGTCAGGATATCGCTGGAGAGCATTTGTGAATTGCTTCCGGTCACGTAGATATCCACATTGGGCAGGGATCTCAGGTCATTGAGGGCGTCATAGAAGGTGATCTTCTTTCCGTTCGGATTGTAGGGATTCTGCACCGCGTCGGACAACTGGATCTCGTCCACGAACAGGTAGGACCGTTCCTGCTGTTCCCCGGCCTTTTCCCGTACTGCCCCTGCCAGTTCCAGCGGGTTGCGGTACCGGATGTCTTTAGCCAGATCGAGCTCATAGCTCAGGATATGATCCTCACCCACGCCATGCTCCAGCAGATACCGTTTGAAGATGTTGCGGAGCAGGTAGGACTTGCCGCAGCGCCGGATGCCGGTAATGACCTTCACCTGCCCGTCCCACATATATGAGATTATCCGGTTGAGATAGATGTCGCGTTTTATTTCCATATTCTCCTCCGTTGAGAACTTGTTTAGTTTGTTATATAACTTCTCAACAAGTATTATACTCAGGCACGCAGTTCTTGTCAACACATTCATTGAGAACTTGCTTAATATATCATTCAACTTCTCAACAGATAACCACACTGAAACAATACTGATTCCAAAAATACAAGGTCGGAAACACTAAAAATTTCAGATAATTCATGGTTTTGGCGATTTTCCAGAAATATATTGACAAAGCAGCCGGGAAGTGATATATAGTTAGCAGAAGCTAACTACTACCTGTTTTCTTTTTGGCACCAGGTTAGCCAAGACTAACTCCCGGGAGGGATCAGCATGCAGTTCGATGAGAAGGGAAACGTCAATTACCCGCCGCCTCTGTAGAGGCGGCGGGTAGTTGACATAAACTTTCATAGGATTGTAAAAAGCGCACCGAACGTATCAGCGTTTTTCCCGAAGGCAGTAGATTTTGTCATAATCTTATGATATATTGATATGAAATAGAAGCCGAATATGAAAGAAAAGAGAACAGCCTATGATAAAGAGATTGATAACGATTATCCTAATCTGCTCAGTGATCGTTTCGTCGATTGCATTGCTGTCGTCTTGCGATAAACCCGATGCCGGACAGACGACTACAAGCGATACA
>CACZSC010000254.1 GCA_902783755.1 uncultured Ruminococcus sp.
GATGTGTAATATAATCTCACTGTGAAAAAACCCACAAGGAGAATCATTTTATGAGCAAGAGAATAATCGCGCTTATCCTCACCCTGGTGTTTGCGCTCACGGCTCTGGCGGGATGCGTCCAGAACCAGCCCCAGACGCCTGACACGCAGGATACCCAGGACACGAAAGACACCCCCGATACCGAGACTGAACCTCCGGAAACCGATACCAACGTGCCGGAGACCGACGATACCGGCGAGCCGGACCCTGAGGTCCCGTATGAGCAGAAGGACATCGACACCCTTGAAGAGGGCGAGACCGTTTACGGTTTTTCTCTCAAGGAGACGGTGGATTTTCCCGTTCTGGGCGCTGTCATATACAGATTCGAGCATGAGAAGACCGGTGCCGAACTGATCTATATCGCCAATGACGACACCCACAGGATCTTCGACCTGACATTCTTCACGGACGCGCAGGACAACACCGGTATACCGCACGTGTTTGAACACGCGACCACCTGCGGCTCGGAGAAATATCCGTCAAAGGATCTGTACTTCAATCTGTCATACCAGACATACAACGTTTATATGAACGCCATGACTGGAAAAGGATACACATCATACCCGATCTCCAGCCTGTCAGAAGCTCAGCTCCTGAAATATGCCGACTACTATTCGGATTCCTGCTTCAATCCCATCATCATGGACAACGAGAGCATCTTCAAGCAGGAAGCGTGGAGGTACAGACTCCCTGATGCCGATTCAGAGCTGACGATCGAAGGAACTGTATATTCAGAGATGCTCGGCGCTACCAGCCTTTCCCGCACATCCTACTACGGTTTCCTGAGAACCGCGTTCCCCGGATCCATCGCAGGATATGACCAGGGCGGCGATCCGGACTATATTCCCGACATGACATGGCAGGATCTCAGAGATTTCCACAACGAGTACTACCATCCGTCGAATTGCGCAGCATACCTGTACGGCGACCTAGAGAACTATTCCGAATTTTTCAAACTTCTGGACGGTTACTTCTCTGAATACGACAGGAAGGAATTTGCCCATGATGACGAGGGATACGAAAGGATCTCCGGGCCCGTGACCGCATACTTCACACACCCTGTTGAGGCGCAGTCCCCAACAGAGAACGAAACCGAGATCTATTACGCATTCATCCTTCCGGGACTAAAGGACGATCCGGAAGAGGAAGTAATGGTCAATACTCTTTCCGACCTTATATACGCCTCATCGTCCAACATCCAGAAAAGGCTCGACGCCGAGCTCCCCCACGGAACATTCGGTATGTATATAGAGCTCGACGGGCCTGATGACGCTTTTGTTTTCATGGGCACTCACCTGAATCCGGAAGACGAGGAACTCTTCCGTACGATCATCGATGAGGGAATGGCGGAGATAGCCGAAAACGGGTTCCCCCAGGAGCAGCTGGACGGAATAATGGCTTCCCTTTCTATCAGCAACCTGCTGGCCCGCGAGACCACGGGGATTGATTTTGTCGACGACATCTTCACACAGTTCCCCTCATACTACGCCTCTACCAGAAACTGCTGGGGATATATCGACTATGTGAACGGCAGCGATAAGATGGACACATGGAACCAGGAAGGAAAATATGCCGAGCTGGCAAAGAAGTGGTTCGTGGACAATGACCTGACCGTATGCGTGATCACATCTCCGGATCCCGGGCAGAAAGAGATCAACGACCAGGAACTGAAAGACCGGCTCGCAGCTCTCAAGGAGTCGCTTTCCGAAGAAGAGATCAATGAGATAATCGAATTCACGAATACAGACGACACGGTAGACGACGCGTCCGAATATGTGGCTCAGCTTCAGGCCGTGACGGTCGATTCCCTGCCGAACGACAGGAAAGAGTATACCGTATACGATGACACGGACGAAGACGGCATCCGCTTCATCAACGCGGTAGCCGGTGTGGACGGCATAGGCCAGGCCAACATATTCTTTGACGCTTCAGGGCTTGAGCAGGATCAGCTCCTGTGGTTCAGGCTGTTCACGAGCCTCGTCGGAGACCTTGACACCGACGCTCACACAAGAGACGAGCTCCAGACGCTGATAACGAGATATCTCTACAATTTCAGAGTGAACGTTTCGCTTCTCGAAGATCCGGAAAAGAACGTACATCCCTATCTGAGAATGTCATGGATCGGGCTTGACGGCGACCTTGACGAAGGATACGACCTTATGAAAGAGATCGTGTTCCATACCAGTTTCGGCAATGCCGAGAAGCTTCTAGACAGGGTGTCCTCAATGAAGTCTTCCCTGAAGTCCTCCATCAACAATTCACCGTACAGCGCGCTGATCTACAGGGCACTGGCAACGGTATCCCCGCTTTACAGCTACTACGCCAGCGTCAACATGCTTGACCTGTACGACTTCCTCGGAACGGTGGAAACGATGCTTTCCGAAGACCCTGACGCCGTTATCGCAAACCTCAATGCGATCCAGCAGCACTTCCAGAACAGGACGAACGCTGTGTCCGTGTATTCAGGAAACGAGGCCAGCATAGAGATCAACAATCCTCTCGCGAAAGACTTCCTGATGGAGTTCGAGACAAAAGAGATCGTTCCTGTGGAATATGAATTCGAGTATAAGATGCAGAACGAGGCCCTGATCGTGGAAGCCAGCACACAGTGCAACATCCTGTTCTGCCCTGACTACGAACTCCTTGGGATAGAAGGAAACGACGGTGGTCTTGAAGCTATCTCGTCCCTTATTACAGACAAGATCCTGCTGCCGGTACTGAGAGACCAGTACGGCGTATACAGCGTGGGCACCTACGCAATGGATGACTACGGTGTATACATAATGACCTACAGAGATCCCAACATAACGGAGACCTTCGACGAGTATGACAAGCTCTATGACTATATCACGGAACTTGACATCGACCAGGAGACACTTGACGGATACATCCTGTCCTCGTATTCATCATACGCTCTTCCCGCCGGTGAGCTCACGAATGCCATAAATGTGGCTCTCAATGCGATCTACGATGAAGAGGATACCACGGATGAATATCTTGAACAGCTCAAGTCAGTCACCCCGGAAGATATCCAGAAATATGCCGAGATGTACAAGAAGCTGGCTGAAAACGGCGTAAGGTGCACGTCAGGCCCGGCTTCCGTTATCAACGAGCATGCCGACATGTACGACCTCATAATGAACCCCTTCAATGCGGTGGACCTCAGCCAGATAGACTTCACCGACTTTGATGAAGATTATGAGTATTACGAGGCAGTGCAGTTCTGTCTCGAAAACGGTCTGCTTCCTGCGATGTCCGACACCGAATTCGGCGTAAATGAACCGGCAACCAACGCGGACCTGCTGGGATCCACTTACGTGCTCCTCGGCGGAGACTTCGACCCCGAGGCCTGCAAGGATCTGCTCGTCCAGTACAGTCTTGTTTCAGTCAAGATGAAGCTCGACGGACAGCTGAAGACCAAAGACGTATTCGATCTGTACTCCAAGCTCACTGACGAGACCATCGAGCCCACCACAGATCTTACTACCCTCACAAGGGGAGAATTTGCACAGGTGCTTTACGATTTCGTAGCTCTCCTTGAAGAGGAATGATATCCGAAGCTATAACAGACAAACAGAAAACTGCCGGGATCAGCAAACACATGCTGCATCCCGGCAGTAATTATTGTTTCTCTCTTATTTTTCCGTTTTTTCCTGCTCCTGCACTTCCGGCCCTTCAGGTGCTTTCTCCGGCACAAGAGCTTTTTCTTCCTTCTTGCTGACCTGTATCTTTCTCAGAACTATGATCATTGCAAGCCCCTCGACTATGAGCCCGACTGCGTGCACGATAGTGAAGTAGTCTGAAATGTGGCTCTGGGAATCAAAAATGGGTATGAGGATCAGGGCGACGGCAAACAGGAGAGTAAGGATACCGAAAACCAGTGAAAGAATGAAGAACACACCTTTCTCCTTCCTGAGCCTGACTGCGTTTATGAACATGAGGATCACGCCGTACAGCATCACCACCGATGACACGATCTGGAACGACTGTATGAAAAAGTCCCGCCTTACCAGGATGATGACCCCGCCTGCAATGGCCAGAATGCCGAGTAGCAGGTCCAGGACCTTGTGCTCTTCCTTGTCCACCGTAAAGAAATGGACCACGTTGTACAGGCCCATCACCATGAGCAGCACTGCTATCGTGATGCACAGCGCCGTGGGGGTGATATTGGGCCAGACGATCATTACTATCCCCAGCGCAATGAATATGATGCCCACGAACCAGTAGTTCTTCAGTGCGGATACTGCTTTTGAATTCATGATAAAAAGCCCCCTGTAGTTTCTGTACTTTAAGTATAGAGGCAAGCAAAAGCATTGTCAACGGGCAATTTTGCTTTTTCTGTTGCACTTTGCCGTCCGTTAATGTATAATTGGTTCAGCAAAAAACAATTCACCCTAAGGAGAACATAAATGAGACTATTCCTGACAGCCGCAGCTGATGCAGCTGCTGAAACTGAACAGACCGTAAGCCCGGTACTGCAGATACTCCCCACCATCCTGATGCTGGTCGCAGTAGTTGCTATCTTCTACTTCCTTATGTACCGTCCCCAGAAGAAACAGGAAAAAGAGACAGCCAACATGAGAAACAGCCTCCAGGTCGGTGACGAAGTTACCACCATCGGCGGTATCATCGGAAAGATCGTTTCCATAAAGGATGAGACCGTGCTCCTCGAAACCAGCAGCGAGCGCAACAAGGTCAGAGTGCTTCGTTCAGCAATCCGCAGTGTAGACGTTCATGCTGAGGACGCTGACAAATAATGTGAGAAAAACCGAAAAGAGCGGATCGATCGCGATCCGCTTTTTTGCTGCCTATCTGAACCGGCTGTCCCACAGTTTCCTGTAGAAGCCGTCCTTTTCGAGAAGTTCGTCATGCCTGCCGGACTCGACGATGTGTCCGTCGTTCATCACCAGAATCCGGTCCGCGTCCCGTATGGTGGTGAGCCTGTGGGCTATCACAAAGCTGGTCCTTCCTTCGGTGAGCCTGTTGAAGGCGTCCTGGATCCTGAGATCCGTCCTCGTGTCTATGGAGGACGTGGCCTCATCAAGGATCAGCACCGGAGGGATCTTCAGGAACACCCGGGCGATGCATATGAGCTGTCTCTGGCCCTGGGACAGCATACCGTCCTCGTCGCTGATCACGGTATCGTATCCCCGGGCTGTCTTCATGATGAACCCGTGGGCATGGGCGAGTTTTGCAGCCTTTTCCACCTCTTCGTCGGTGGCTTCCCTGCCCATCAGTATGTTTTCCCTGATGGTGCCGTGCATGATCCAGGTGTCCTGGAGCACCATGCCGAATGTTTTTCCGATGGCGTCCCGCCTTATGTCAGCGGAGTCCGTGCCGTCGATGTATATGGTCCCGGAACCAAGTTCATAGAACCTCATCAGCAGATTCACGAGAGTGGTCTTGCCCGCCCCCGTGGGGCCGACGATGGCAACATGCTCCCCTTTTGCAACATCCAGACTGAAGTCCTCTATGAGAGGCCTGTCGGGCGTATATGAGAAATCCACACTGTCAAAACGTATATCGCCCTCGGGCATGCCGATTTCCGCCGGCTCTTCCGGATCGGCGGGATAACGCTTTTCGTCTATGAGTTCGAACACTCTTTCGGAACACGCCAGCGCGTTCTGAAGCTCGGTCACGACCCCCGAGATCTCATTGAAGGGCTTCGCGTACTTACCTGCAAACGCCAGCGCACTGGAAAGTGCGCCGACAGTAAGGCCGCCGTCGATGACCGAAAGGCCGCCGGCCAGGCACACGAGAGCGTAGATTATATTGTTCACGAGTCTTGTCGTGGGATTCGTTATGGATGAGAAGAAGATCGCCCTGAGGGATTTCTTCATGTGATCCCCGTTTATCCTGCTGAAGTTCCCGACGGATTCGTCCTCATTGCAGAACGCCCTTATGGTCTGCTGCCCGGACACCATCTCATTGACGTAACCGGCCAGTTCCTCCCTGCTCTCAGCCTGGATCCTGAACAGCCTGTGGGTCCTCTTCGCGAGGAACGCGGCCACGATCAGGGACACCGGTGTGAGGAGCACGACTATGAGAGCGATATACGGGCTGATTGATATCATCAGCACAAGGGTGCCGACGATGGTGAACACGCTCTGGAAGAACTGGCTCAGGCCCAGTATGAGCCCGTCCGTCAGCTGGTCCACGTCGCTGATGACGCGGCTGACGACCTCTCCGTACTTGTGGGAATCGACATAGGAGAGAGGCAGCCTGGAGACAGTCTCCATGGCGTCGTTTCTCAGATCCTTCGATACGGAAAACGAGATATGGTTTGATATGAGATCGGATATCCACTGCAAGATCCCCGAGCCCAGTACGCACACGGCCATATAAACCAGGTATCTCGCTATCAGGTCAAAATCCACCTTTCCGGGCCCTGTCATGCAGTCTATTACTTTTCCGCACAGCACCGGGATGAACAGGGTGAATGCTGTGATGGCGCCCGCGAGGAGCACCTCGAGCAAAATGAGGACGGTATACCTCTTCAGATATCCGGCAAGCCGACTTACCGTTCCTTTTCCGGATCTGAGTCTTCTCATACGGCACCGCCTTTCCCGGCGCCGACAGAGCCGTACTGTGATATGTATATCTCACGGTATATGCCGCAGCTCTCGAGCAGGTCTTCGTGCCGCCCGAGCCCCGCGATTCTTCCCTCATCCAGCACCAGGATCAGATCGGAATTCATGACCGAAACGATCCTCTGGGACACTATGATGGACGTGGGCCTGTATTCGAGTTCAGAGATGCTTTTCCTAAGGGCCGCGTCAGTGGCGTAGTCCAGGGCCGACGAGCTGTCGTCAAGTATGAGTATCTCAGGCTTTTTCACCAGGGCTCTCGCGATCGTGATCCTCTGGCGCTGTCCGCCCGAGAAGTTCTTTCCGTTCTGTTCGACTTCCGATCCCAGTCCGTCCTGTCTGGATGCGATGACATTTTCCGCCTGCGCGGTCCTTACGGAACTGCCGATCAGACCGTCGTCAGCAGCCCTGTTTCCGAAGGTCAGGTTGCTCCTTAAGGTGCCCTTGAAAAGCGTGGCTCTCTGGAGCACGTAACCGATCTTCGACCTCAGGTCCTTCGCGGTATAGTCTCTCACGTCCACACCGTCCACCAGCACGGTCCCCGACGTGGCGTCATAGAACCTGAGTATCAGGCTCAGCACGGAAGTCTTCCCCGAGCCGGTGCCCCCGATGATACCGAGAGTGTCTCCCCTGTTCACCGAGAAAGATATATCAGACAGTGCGGCGTCAGACTGCGGGTTGTATCTCAGGGTGACGTTCCTGAATTCAACAGCCGGCGCCCCTTCGGAAGGTTCTCCGGAAGTCTCCGGATATGTCATGGAAGGTTCCGTATCCAGGATCTCCCCTATCCTCTTCATGGAAGCCGACGCCTTTGAAAGCGTCACCACCAGATTCGCCAGTTTCAGGAGTTCCACCAGTATCTGGCCCATGTAGTTGTAAAGGGCCACCGCCTGGCCTGTCGTGAGCTCTCCCGTGTTCACGAGTTTTCCGGAGACATGGAGCAGCACTATCACGGCAGTGTTGATGATAAGAATGGTCAGGGGATTCATCAGAGACGATATGCGTCCCGCCGCCTTCTGGATGAAGCTGAGCTTTTCGTTGGCGGATCTGAATTTCTCCCTCTCCTTTTCCGACATGCTGTATGCCCTGATGACGCGGGAGCCGATGAGGTTCTCCCGCACGGTCTCCGTCAGCTCGTCCGTCTTTCCCTGCACCTTCCTGTATGTCCTGACAGGGACCAGAAGTATGGCGAACACGACGGCGAAGAGCACGACTATTGCGGCCGCGAATATCAGGGACGCTTTTTTGTTCACGGTAAACGCCATGATCAGGGCGCCTATGACCACGAAGGGGGATCTCATGACCAGCCTCAGGAACAGGTTAATCCCGTTCTGCACGAGATTAGAGTCGCCCGTGAGCCTTGTAATGAGGGACGAGGTCCCTATCCGGTCGATGTCTGCGAACGCAATCCGGTTGACCTTGTCGAACAGGGAGACTCTTATCTCCCCGGCGCATCCCACAGCTGCCTTCGCAGCGAAATACTGGGCAGTCAGCGCAAAAGCGGCCCCTGCCGCGGCAAGGGCGAGCAGCACCAAAAACCGCGATATGACATATTCCCGGTTCTGTGCCGCGATGCCGTTATCGATGATATCGGCCACCACGACGGGTACATATAACTCCATCAGAGCTTCCAGAAGCTTGAACAGCGGAGCCATAACGGATTCTTTTCTGTACTTTCTGAGATGCTCCAGCAGATGACGCATAGCCTATTTTTCCGTGTTCTCCGTTTCTTCGGGCGTCTTTGTGGGGCTGACGCCCTTTTCTATTGCCTCACCGGCTTTCTTTGCCAGCTCCTTCAGATTCTTGTACCAGCCGTCTGTCCAGACCGAACCCTGGATCAGACGGTATGTGGCATCCCCTACCTCGGGGATGTTCTCCCCGTTCACTTCCGCGAAGTCGAAAGCCGGGGATCTCAGTATCAGCTCTATGCTGCCGATGGCTGCGTTCTCCCTCACATATCCGGCCGTGAGGTATTCCATGTACCTGCCGAACACGTTCTCTTCAGCCGCCGCGCATATGCATACCATCATACCGGCGGATCTTTCCTGGTCGCAGCCGAATGATGGGACCGCGAACACAGGCGTTTCCCTCTTCATGAGAGTCCTGTATTCTCCGCCTTCCGTCTCAAGGGGCATCGGGACCACGGACCACGGCAGTCCGGTCATGCCGTCGTTTTCCGCGCAGGAAAGGGCATCGATCATAAAGGCCGTCTTCCCGCTGTAGAATGAGGATGTGCTGTTCCCGTAATGCTTGGTCTTATACAGTTTCCGGATCGTTCTGACAGTGTCCGAAAGGGATTCCCGGCTGAAACCGGCCTCTGCCTTTCCGCTGTCCGGAAACGTGATATACGAGTTGCCGGACGATATGAACGCCAGGCTGTATATATAGTCACGGGAATACGGGGTCGTATACTCGCCCCGTTCCGTCTCCTCCATGAGGGATATGAACTCATCCCAGGTCCATGACCGGTCAGCGACCATCCGATAGATCTCCCCGGTTCCCTTCGAGACCAGCTCTTCGTTGATGAACACGGCAGGGATCTCCCCGGGTTCCACAAGAGCCGATCCCGAGATCCCGTATATTCCGCCGGCACCTCCCGCGGCGCAGGCGGACTGACGATACAGGCATCCGTAATCCTTTTCTGAAAACTCTGTCCCTCTGACATCAGCAAGAAGTCCGTCGGCCTTCATCAGAAGTATCCGGTCTGAAGGCACTATGAGAAGGTCACAGTAAGGCAGGCCCGTTTTCAGGTCGTTCATCAGGCTTTCGTGAATGGTGCCGAAGTCTTCGCAGAAAGAGACGATCTTTGAGTTCGTCATGTTCTCGGCAGACCTGTACGCAAGGAACCTGGCTTTCGACATCACCGAGGACAGATCGTCGGGATCCGCCACGGCCGGGACGGCGGAGATCACCGTGAACACGTCCCCTCTCAGATCCATTGCGGGAAGCCCTTCCTCCGGGCCGAAAACGTCAGACCCGCTTATCTCAAATTCTGAAAAAACATATTCCCGGGTGTCGGAAACGTCTGTGACCGCGGGCCCGGTCTCGTCCGGTGTCAGGTCGGTGACGCTCACTATCCCGCAGGAACAGAAAAAAGAGGCCAGGATGAGAGCCAGAGCCGATGTGATGATCCTTTTCGTCCTCATTTTGCGGGCCTCCCTTCCTTGCCTCATATATCCAGTTTTGCAACTCTCTTTTTGATCTTGCGCAGGTCGTTCAGCATCTTCACGCTGTCGGACACGAGTCTGATCTTTGATTCCCCGTGATTGAGCACCTTTACCGGGTACTCGCCCACAGCCAGCTTCATCCTGTCGGCGATCATGAGCACCTCGAAATCGAAGGCCCACCGGTCCACCGTACACATGGAGAATATCTTCTTTCCGCACTCCGCCCGGAACAGTTTCAGCCCGCACTGGGAATCGGAATGGGAAAATCCCGAAACGGCCTTTATGAGCTTCATGTACGCCTTGGATGCGGTCCTGCGGAGGAATCCGTATCCCTCATACCCGTCCTTCGCGATGGCGCGGGAACCGATCAGTATGTCGTAACCGCTCTCCGCCATCCTGCCGAACATGGCAAGGATCGTGTCGCACCCGTACGCCAGGTCGCAGTCGGTGAACATTATGTAATCCCCTGACGCATCCATGAAGCCGAGTCTCACGGCTTTCCCCTTGCCAGAATTCACGGTCTCGTGATGGCAGACGACCTTTCCTCTTTCCGGATGATGGGAACCTATCCACCTGTCGACCGCTTCCCCGGTGCCGTCGGTGGATCCATCGTCCGAGATGACGATCTCGTATCCGCACCCCTCCGGAAGGTCCCGGTCGAACCTTGACGTGATCTCGTCAAGACATCCGGATACTCCCGCGATCTCGTTGTATACCGGTATAACTACTGAAAATATCATGATCAAACATCCAATCCGAAGACCGTATAGTTGACATCTACGGTCAGATCCATGCTCCCGCGTGAGCGCAGTTCTTCCTTCCGCCCGCCGGTGGCTCTGTAATAGTGAGGGGTCATCTTGAGAAGATCCTCGAGATCCTCCGCTTTCCCCACGCTTATGGTATATCTGTCGGCCTTCGTTCCCGTACACCCGAATCCCGAAGGGGCCTCCGGCCTGAAGTCGCCTATCTCGACCTTCTCGTAGATCACCTGTCTCATCTCGATGAGATGCTCCCTTCCGGCCGACACGACGATGAGTTCCCCGCCGGGCTTCAGGATCCTTCGCACCTCGTCCCAGGGTATCGGCGCGAACATGCTGATGACGGCGTCGGCGCACTGTCCGGCGACCGGAAGGCGGAAGATGTTCGCGGGAAGGAAATGGGCTTCCGGCCCTTCAGCATCCGGTCCGGTGAACAGGCCTCTCGTATGGAGCCCCGCGTCCTCCGCCAGCCTGCAGGCCATCACGGCTCCGTTCTTCGATGCATCGAATCCAAGAGCCATCACACCCCGGCCCGTATGTCCGAATATTTCCCGGACGGTCCTCACCGTGTGGTATCCGTCTCCGCAGCCAAGATCCATGAGCACGGTCCCTTCGGCGTCTCTGCGGCATACCAGGTCTGAAACGGTATCGTCGAATCTGTCGTAGTATCCCTTTGACAGGAACCTTCTCCTGGCCTCCAGCATCCCGCGGTCATCCCCGCTTCTCGGATTGGAGGCCTTCCCGGGCGGCAGGAAATTCACGTATCCCTGCCGGGCTATGTCATATGTATGGCCGTTCGGGCAGAGGATGCTGCCCTCCGCCGGATGCAGCCTTTCCCCGCATACGGGACAGCGGATAAAGTCGAGTATATGCATCTCTTCCTCGGTTCTTTCTGTATCTCTTAAGATAATATCATTTTATGCGGTCTCTTGCAATAGTCTGAACGAACATGGATACAATTGCACAACGATTTTATCGTCCCATTTTGTTGACACTGTTTTTCATTTGTGCTATCATGTATCCATCATCGGGAGCGTACGTTTTCCCTATTTCTTCACGGGAGTTGTTTTATGGAAACCAAGAGAAATCTCAAATACTTCACCGCGCCGCCGATCTCGGTCCTGGCCATAATAGGATGGGCCATAGTCGCTGTGGGAGTCATCATGCTCATACTGGGCATCAAGGACATCAC
>CACZSC010000255.1 GCA_902783755.1 uncultured Ruminococcus sp.
ACGTGTGAAAATCCGCGAAATGAATCAGGGGATTATGGAAAGCCGCATAGATTAAAGCAAAACGCGAGCCTTGGCTCAGCAAAATATTGAATCACTAAAGCAGTGATGGAGTAAAATCCATCGTTGCTTTTTTCATGCCTATTTCGCGGGAGCCCGAACACGGGTACGGACTATCGTAGACAGGAGGATGTATGGATATCACAGAATTTGCGGCTGCCTGCGCAAAACGCTTCTGTTCGGAGTGCAGGGTGGCCATAACACGTAACAAGAAAGGTCGGCCGAGGAGCTTTTGCACGGATCGTCGCATATGGGCGTTCGACAAGAGGCGTGAACGTCGAAAAGTTTAGGAGGAGATTCGAGCTTACACACTTTTTATCCAGAATGATTGCTGACAGAGACTGGGACTGCGATACAAAAAGCATTTGATACGCAGTCTTTTTGTTAGGGGTTTTTATGGGAGATTCATTATGCCATGGCAATGGTATTCCCGGTTGATAGCCGGGTCTGTAATGTTCTCTTTTTCAGTTGCATATCATATACATGAAGACCTGAACATCAGGACGATCGTCAAATGATAAGGAGGTATGAAGGTGAAAAAAGAGATAGCAGTTGTGAAGCTCAAGATGGTGAAGGATTCATCCGTCCCCTACGGAGGACATTCATTAGCGGATTCCGCAAATGTCGCAAAACTTTTCCGTTCCTTTATAGATGATTCGGATCGTGAAATCCTTGCGGTATGCGCAACGGACTGCAGGCTGCACCCGGTCATGATCCAGTCTGTCGGTGTCGGTGACGTGAATGCCTGCGCATTCTCTGCCGCGAATGTCTTCAAGGCAGCGATTATTGCGAACGCAACGTCCATCTTTTTGGCCCATAACCATCCGAGCGGGGATGTGGGACCGTCGGATGAAGATCGTGAAGCAACAAAAAGAATCAGGGAAGCCGGGAAGATCCTTGGCATTGAGCTTCTTGACCATGTGATCATCGGGAATAACACTGGCGAGTTCTACAGCTTCAGGGATCACGGAGGGATGGCGGACCTGTGAGTCAGGATGCCGGAGTGCGGGAGAGCAGGATGATGCCGAAAGGATCTGCTTTGGGAAGTCCGTATTGTATTTGCAAGATAAAAAAGATACTGATAACAAGACAGGTGTCTTCAGCAGCTGTGGCCATTGTGCCACAGCTTTTTTCATTTCGGAAAGGAGGTAGCATATGGATACTATTATAAGAGTAGTGGCATTCGTGATTGCAGTTGTTATGCAGTTACTGGAGATGATCTAATGAGGGGATTTATGCAGCATAAAGTATTATAAGTCAGAAAGAGAGGAATTATTAAATATGGCAGCAAACGTAGAATCAATGTTCTTTGTAAGAGAAACACCGTGGCACGGCCTTGGCACAAGAGTTATGGAAGCGCCTACATCAAAAGAAGCCCTCCGGCTTGCGGGGCTTGACTGGAAAGTTCTTCAGGAGCCGATCCTGACGACGAGGAATGAGATCATTCCGGGCTTCAAGGCAAATATACGTGATAAGGACCACCGTGTACTCGGCGTCGTGACCGACCGCTACAAGATTATCCAGAACGATGAGGCCTTTGCCTTTACCGATGCGCTCCTCGGGGCGGGAGTACGCTACGAGACGGCAGGAAGCCTCCAGAACGGCAGGCGTGTATGGCTCCTTGCCCACATGCCGAGAGAGTATATCATCATGGGCGAGCATATCAGCCCGTATCTGCTCTTCAGCAACACTCACGATAGCTCCGGCGCTATCAAGGTATGCCTGACGCCAATCCGTGTTGTCTGCAACAATACGCTGAACCTTGCCCTCAATACGGCGCGGCGCAGCTGGTCTATAATCCATACGGGCGACGTGAATGCCAAGATGGAGGAAGCCTATGACACGCTGTTCACAGCAGATAAGTACATGGCGGAACTTGGGAAGGAATTTGAGCGTCTCCGCAATATCGAGCTGACGGACAGCCAGGTTAAGGAGTACATCGAAGCCCTTCTCCCGCTTGATGAGGAATCGACAACGATCCAGGTCAAGAATATAAAGAGGCTCCGCCTGGATCTTTCCGACCGCTATTATAAGGCACCTGACCTTATAGACCTTGGAAGGAACGCCTATCGGTTCGTGAATGCCGTTTCCGATTTTGCGACTCATGCCGCACCGCTCAGACGTACCGCGAATTATAAGGAGAACCTGTTTGCGCGCACGATGGATGGGAACCCACTGATCGACCGTGCCTACCAGCTTGTCTGTGCAGCATAAGGAGTAGGAATATGAAACAGACACCAACAGAGCGAGAATTCTGCAGGAAGATTTCGGAGGAACTCGGCAGCTTCCGAAGTAGGATGCTCAGGAAGACCAAGGAGGATCTTTTCAACTCGGCAAATGAGATCGACAAGACGGTATGCATCTATGAGATCCTTCTGGAAGAGAGCCGGGTGCTGTCGGAATATGTCATGCAGGAATGCCTGAAGGCCGGCAGCCTTCTTTCCGCTGTCTATGAAAAGTGGAACGAGATGCCGGGAAATGCGGAGGGGGATCTTACGGAAGCGGTGCTTCAGTTCCTGAACGAGATGAATGAGTACACTGCTTAAGAGGAGGAAATGGAATGAAAAGATTGGCAGCAACAAAAGGGATGGACAAAAGGGAATGGCTCCTTCTGAGGAAGAAAGGGATAGGGGGCTCTGATACAGGCGCTATCTGCGGCCTGAACCCTTATAAGACAGCCATGCAGGTGTACCTTGACAAGACGACGGATACGGTGGAGGAGATCGACAACGAAGCCATGCGTCAGGGACGGGAGTTTGAGGATTATGTGGCGAGGCGTTTCATGGAAGCAACCGGAAAGAAGGTGAGGCGCGCGAATTTTATGTTCCTTGACGAGGAACGCCCCTTTATGCTTGCGGATGTTGACCGTATGATTGTCGGGGAGAATGCAGGCCTTGAATGCAAGACCGCAAGCCCTTATATGGCGGATAAATGGGCGGAGGGCAAGATTCCGCTTTCTTACCAGCTCCAGTGTATGCATTACATGAGTGTCATGAACTGTGACCGCTGGTATATCGCTGTCCTCATTTACGGCAGGAAATTCAAATATTACTGCATTGAGAGGGATGAGCAGATGATCAGCGACCTCCGTGCAATCGAGGAAGACTTCTGGAAGAACCATGTGGAGTGCCTTGTGATTCCGGAACCGGACGGGTCTGAGCTGGCAGACAAGGTGATCTCGGAATATTATCCCCACGATAATGAAGACTTGATCCAGCTGCGGGGCTTTGACCAGAGACTTGAGCGGAGGGAGGAACTGACCGGGCTGATCGAAAGGATGGAGAAAGAGAAAAAGAAGATCGAGCAGGAGTTAAAAATATTCATCGGCGAGAATGGAGGAGCAGAGAATGACTATTATCGTGTCACCTGGAAATCAGTTTCCA
>CACZSC010000256.1 GCA_902783755.1 uncultured Ruminococcus sp.
CGCATCGATGCGTATCCTCATCTGACAGCCAAAGACATCAGCAGGGAATGGGTGCTTAATCCGGTGTGGAGCGTGGAGTCCTGGGGCGCGCCTTCTGTTACAAAAATATGCCTGAAAGACGATTTCAGGGCCTTCCTCAGCGCCTGCAGGAGACACAAGATCCGTGTGGCTCTCTCCAGCTGGTTCAGGCAGGATCAGGGCCACAGTGAAATGGATATCCGGTCTCCCGCGGATCTCTCGGACGTGTGGATCAAAACTCTTAATTACATCGATTCATGGGGCGAGCTGGACAATATCCTCTATATCGATATGTGCAATGAATGGCCTTTCGATTTCTGGGCTCCTTTTGTCCGTGTTCCCGGAATACGGCTGGAAGACGAGGCCAGCGTTTCCTGGATGAAGCAGGCGGTCCTCGGACTCAAAAAACACTATCCGGACATACCGGTGACATTTTCATTCTCGGCAGACTACGGAAAGTGCCTGTCTTTAGATGTGAGCTGCCTTGACTTTCTGGAACCTCATGTCTGGATGGCTGCAGTTACGGATTTTTACAGCAAGGTCGGTTATCATTATGAGCTTTTTGACAACAAGGGCTATACCAATCTGGCGCTCCGGGGCGAGAAAGAATACTTGAACAACGAGATCCGGTATGTTTCTGCCCTTTCTGAAAACATAAATCAGCTGGCTGAATGGGCAAAAGCCTCAGGCAAGCCTCTTGTTACGACCGAATGCTGGTCAGTCGTTAATTATAAGGACTGGCCTCTTCTGAACTGGGACTGGGTCAAATCCATCAACCGGTTCGGGACGGAGGCAGCCTCGTCAACGGGCTGCTGGGCAGGGATCGCGACCAGCAACTTCTGCGCCCCGCAGTTTGTCGGGATGTGGAGGGACATTTCCTGGCACAGAAAGCTCACAAGGACCATCAGGGAAGGCAAGATAATATAGCGTTCCGCAACAAAAACATGACCCGGCAGGTTCAATCCCCGCCGGGCTTTTTGCGTTTGCTGTTCTGTTATGCCGCTGTGGCTCCTCACCAGATCATCTCACACGACACGATGCCGTCCATGGAGCGTATCCGGTGGATCGTCTCCTCCGGAGAGGCGCTTCCTCTCAAAGTGATGCCGGAGGAATACAGGGCCCCCGTTTCGTCGTCTTTCGTATGTATCTTCAGGTTCACTATGGAAAGTCTCCTGTCCTTGCAGAACCGGAGTACTGCATCGAGCGAATCCTTCTGATTGTAGACGACTTCCACGGCAAATTCAGGGTTCGTGGTCACCTTGGATGCCAGTTTTGCGAAGAGGGTCTCAACCAGAAGCACGAGGATTGTTCCTATGACTGCTATCTCGTAGTACCCGCATCCTATCGCCAGTCCTATAATACCTGTCGTCCAGAGCCCTGCTGCAGTCGTCAGGCCTTTTATCGTCTGTTTCTTTGTTATAAGGATCGTTCCTGCGCCGATAAAACCAAGTCCTGTGATGACCTGTGCGCTGATACGTGTGATGTCTGTGGGCAGATTGAGCACCAGCAGTATGTACTGGCCCGTCATCGCCGCCATGGCAGATCCCAGACAAACCAGAACATGTGTCCTGAATCCGGCCGGTCTGTTTTTTGCAGATCTCTCGAGACCTATGGCCATGCCGCATACAAGAACGGCTACGATCTTGATTATCACGGAGAGAAAATCGAGATTACGGAAATTGTCAAGAAATGTAAGCATCGATCTTTCCTCCTTATGATATGAGTTCCTGGACGGAATACACACACGGCAGTTCTGCGACTGAAGTCAGCATGGCAGAGTGCGAATGCGACTTTTTGCCGAGTTTCACGATAAATATCGCGTTCGGCATCTTATCCTTGTCGGGCTCCATCCTCTCGATATCTATATCGAATATCTGTGCATCCTTGGAAACGATGACGTCTGATATTTTCGAGATGTCTTCTACGGAGGTGAATTCCACATTAAGGGTAATATTCCGAAGTTTTCTTTTAAACTCCCCTTCGATTGAAGAGAAAGCGTTCAGGAACAGTTCCACTATCACGAGAGCTATGATAACGATCTCGTAGAATCCTATGCCCGTTGCCATACCCATGCACATCGCGGCAAACAGGCCGGTGGCGGTTGTCAGTCCTTTAACTTCCTGATGTGATGCCTTGATGATGGTCCCCGCACCCAGGAAGCCTATGCCTACCACTATCTGGGCTATTATCCTGGCCACGTCCATCTTCGCTCCGGCCGCTCCGGCTACTGCGGACCATGAAGTGTTTATCATCTCCTGCTCGTAAAGCGCTATGAGAGTCGCCATGGCGGATCCTATGCTCACCAGCATATATGTCCTGAGCCCGGCCGCCCTGGCCTTCTTGGTCCTTCCGTAGCCCACCACTGCCCCGCATATCATCGCGAGGACCAGCCTGATCACGGCGGAGACCATGTTGAATTCGTGAAGATAATTGAATACTTCTTTCACTCGCTATAATCCTCGTCGGTTATAATGGTGGCTGTTTCGTTTCCTTCAAGGTACTCTGTAAGTTTGTCAAGCGGAACTTTCTGAATCTTCTTGGGTTTTCTTTCAGGGTTGTAAGTCAAAGGCTCACCGGCCCATTCCCCCTGCCCTGAAGACTGGGACTTCTTTTTGTCGCCTTTCTTTCTGGAGTCAGATTTTCCGCTGCGGTTGCGGTACGAGACCTTGTCGCTTCCTTCGTATGTAACTATTATCTTTCTGTCTCTGTCACTTCCAACGGAATGGGTCGAAACATTGGGGAAGGACTGAAGTTCACTGTGTATGATCCTTCTCTCGTAAGCATTCATGGGCTCAAGGTACACGTTTCTCTTGTACTTCACCGCCTTGGCTGCCATTCTTTTTGCGAGGCTGCGGAGAGTGCTTTCTCTCTTTTCCCTGTAGTTCTCCACATCGACTACGATCTTGACGTAATCACCGTCTCCGGATTTGGTCCTGCGGAGGGCGGAAAGGTTCACGAGATACTGGATCGCATCAAGAGTCTCCCCATGGTGCCCTATAAGTACGGAAGAATCCTCTCCGACGATGTTTATCTTCGGATACACCGTGGCTGTTTCCGTTGTGATGAGCTCCTCGCCTTCCGGCTTTTCTGCTGCCCTGGCCTCTGCGTTCAGTTTCATGTTGGAAATAAGCTTTGCGACGAAGTCAAGCGCAAAGTTCATTTCTGCCTCGGTCACGGCTTCCTTTGCTGCTGGTATTTTCGGAACTGCTGTATCGCTGTCGTCAGCCATCGTTTCCCCGAACAGTTCGGATGCTCTTTCATCAAGCATGTTTTCCTGCTCGCTCGCAAGCCTTTCGGCCTTCAGGTAGTCATCTTCCTTCTCTGAGATATCATGTTTCTGAGAAGTTGACTGAGAAATCGCGTTTTTCCTGTTCTTTTTGGCGTCATTGCTCATCTTGCCGCCGGCAGCTACTCTCGAAGTACCGAACGCGCCGCTGCTCTCGTAATCAGAGTTGAATTCACTCAGAACCGCGGGCCTGTTCACTGTCACGGACGACGGTTCAGGCTGCTTTTCCATGCTTTTCTTGATCTGGGGACGGTTGCCCCTTTTTCCGGGAAGGCCCTGATTGTTGAGCTTTGTCTTGGGTTTCTGAGTTTCCTCTGCCTTCGGCTTTTCTGCCTGATTCTGCTGGGGAGAGCTCTGTTTTACCTCTTCCCTTCTCTGATTCTGGTGTTTCTTCTGGTTGTCTCTGTTGTGGTTTTTCTTGTCTTCAAATTTGTGGTTGTTTCTCTGCCTGTCCTGGTCGCGCCTGTCGTTGTTCTGCTTTTCCGGTGATTTGTTCTTCGGGCTTTCTTTCTTTTCTTCCCTGTCGTTCCCGAAGGATCCTCTGTCTGTTATGTTCTTCATTCCCTTTATATCGTTCACCAGGGAACCCAGGTCAACGGGGGATGTCTTCGTAACAGTCACCTTGATCTTGGCTTTCTTTGCGCCTATCCCAAGAAATCCCTTCTTTGGCATTTCCAGGATCTCGTATGAGATCTCATGATTGGCATCTGCGTACTGGGCATTAGCGAGAGAAACTGCTTCTTCAACGGTTTTTGCCGTCAATTCAACAACTTTACTCATTGATTATCCCTTTATTTCTTCTTTTTTTTCTTGTTTACGTACGTCGTCTTTTCGTCATTCTTGATTGCTGCAGGGGCTTCGGACGATTCCGTTACTTCCGTTTCCGTCTTTGTTTCCGTTTTGACCGCCTCTTTGGAGATCCCGAACTTTTTGAGAAGGCCGGGCTTTTTGTCTTCTTCTGCCTTGGCTTCCTCAAGTTCCTTCAGTTCTTCCTTGTGCCGTTCGAGATACTCCTCATCGTCTATATGGTGCAGACTTCGCACAAACTGCCCGCTGCTTTTCTGCTTGATCTCCTTGCCCGCTTCTTTCTCGGCCTTCTTGTAATCCTCTTCGGTAAATTTGGGAAGCGGGAAGATTTTCGCTATGATGATCTTTTCGACCATCTGGAGTATGCTCCTGAAAATCCAGTAAACACCGATAGCTGCCGGCATCTGGAACTCAATGAACACCGACAGAAGAGGCATCGTCCACATCATTATCTTGGTGGAAATCTTGTTCTGGGCCTCTGCTGCTTCAGGAGACTGGTAATTGTACCGCTGCATGATCTTCTGCGTAACAATCATTACCACGAATGTTATTACAGGGATCAGCATGAGCCAGTTGAAGGGGTCAAACTGGATTGCCGGTGTCAGAGAAAGGTCGAAAGGTCCTACCTTTGTCTGCGGAATGATCGCGCCCTCAAGGGAAGGAAACTTGGTGACAAGCTCGCTCATGTTGTCACGGATCTGTCCGACCAGTCCGATTTCATCAACTGCTTTCTGGCCAAAGTGCTGCGAAAGTGCAGTTATGTCTTCGGTTGCAAGTCTGCTGATGTATGTCAGCGGTTTGCGGATGACACCGTAAAGCATCATGATTATTGGGAGCTGGATTATGAGGGGCAGGCACCCTCCGGCAGGATTGAAATGCTCTTCCTGGTACATCTGCATTATTTCCTGCTGCTGTTTCTGCTTCGTCGCCTGATCGGTACGGCCTGCGTACTTCTTGGTTATTGCTGCCACTTTGGGGGCAAGCATCGCCTGTTTGATCTGATTCTTCTGCTGTTTGATAGCCAGAGGCACCATCAGCAGCTCCATCAGGAGCGAAAACAGGAGAATTGCAAGCATGTAGTTGTTTGTGATGGAGTATGCGAATCGCATCACATATCCCAATGGCACTAGTATGAAGCCAAAAAATTCTGCCATTTCATTCTCCAATATCTGTTTTTTGCCGCTTTTCCCTGCTGAAAAGGGCTTTCAGTCTTTCAAAGAATTGTTTTCTTGACGGCACAGGGTCTTCCCCGCCCTTTGAAAAAGGATTGCATCTTATGACGCGGATCACCGCCATCACCGACCCGATGATTATCCCCCATTCCCTGACAGCCTGCATGGCATATTCGGAACACGTTGGGGTAAATCTGCACGATGGGGATCCTTTCAGCGGAGACAGGTATCTCCTGTAGATCTTCAACGGGAAAAGAAACGCTTCCTTGACCGCGGAATAAACTCTTCCGAAAAAAACTGATATTCTCTTATTCATGGGAATCCGGTTCGATAGGAACGCTTTCCGTCGCGTCCGCCCGGTCCGATCCGCCTTCAAGGAGTATTCCCGTTTCGGAAAGACAATCCCTGAGATCATTCCAGACTTCCGCAAGCTTGCATCGAGTACACTTGGTTCTGGGACAAATCACTATCAGATATCCTTTTTTAATACCGTTCTCGCTGTCTATCTTTCTGTACGCTTCCCTGACTAGTCTTTTTGCCCTGTTTCTCTGTACTGCGCCTCCGACTTTTTTTGAGGCCTGTATTCCTATCCTGTTGACTTTTTCTTTTTTGGGATTCTGCTTTTTCAGTATCTGGGACATCCTGTCCCTCATCACGTATACTGCAACAGTATCGCTTACACAGGAGGCCCCGCTCTTGAAGGCTTTCCTGTACAGGTGGTTCTGTTTTATTGCGTAAAACTTCAAAGCAGCATCCCCCGATTTGCCATCTAAAAGTATAACCCCCACATCAGAGAAACGCGGAGGCTATTTTACTTCTTTTAATGTGTCAGTCTTGCACGACCCTTTGCACGTCTTCTCTTAAGAACTTTTCTTCCGTCAGCTGTTGCCATTCTTTTTCTAAAACCGTGCACTTTGCTTCTCTGCCTTTTCTTCGGCTGGTACGTTCTCAGCATGATAGATACCTCCTTACAAACTAATATAACGGTATTTCTGGAAAAACCGCATAGATAGACGATTAATTATACGGCCAATACCTTCCGTTGTCAAGTACCTTTTTTCTTGCACCTTCTGTCAGCAAACCCTCCAAAGCGAACCGCCGGATTTTGCGAAAATGATGCTTTTCCCCGGATAAAAATCTATCGAAAATATCTGTCTTTCCGGGCTTTGATTTGTTGACGAAAACAGGACATTATGATATAATATTGTAGATAAAATGCGGGTAGTATCAATTATTTCTCTGGAGTTGCGCTTATGGACACAAATACAGAAAAAAATCAGGCAGATTCTCTCGAATTCACCTGGAAATGCATTGCTAAAAATCTTTATGAAAAAACGAATGAAGCCGTTTTCAAGCTTTGCTTTGATAATATGAAGTTCATTTACCTCGATGACAAAAAGGCCGTTTTCTCCGTTCCCATCCCCACAAGCAAGACTCTGATCGAGGCGAGATATTTCGAACAGCTTAAGATTTCGGTAACAGACGTTCTTAGTTTCTGCCCCGATGAGATAGAGATAACAGTCGAAGGAGAGTCGGCAAAACAGTCTTCATCCGATACAATGTCTGAGAGTCAGGCTCCACAGACTGCGGTAAAGGTAGAGACAAAAACCATAAATTATCCTTTCCCTGATTATACATTTGAGAATTTTGTCGAGGGAAACTCAAACGAGTTTGCAAGAGCGGCCGCAATAAATGTTGCGGACAGAGGCTACAACGACAAAACAAGGATAGAGACTCTTATAAACCCATTTATCATATGGGGAAAATCAGGTCTGGGAAAGACACATCTTATGTATGCGATCGCAAACAAGGCAATCGAGAAGAATCCGGACCTGAAAATCCAGTACGTAAAGGCTCAGGATTTTTCCAACCAGATCGTGGAAGCCCTGACCTCCACCAAAAACATCAAACAGGAGATCCTCGGCAAATACAGGGACGTCGATATGTTCCTGATCGATGATATCCAGTTTATCGAGGGCAAAGAGGCAACTCAGACGGAATTCTTCCATATATTCGAGAACCTGTACGAAAGGAACAAGCAGATAATAATCACGTCGGACAGACCTCCGAAGGAACTTACCGAGCTTGCAGACAGGCTGAAAACTAGATTCGACGCTGCCCTTACCGCCGATATAAAAGCTCCGGACTATGAACTGAGAGTAGCGATCTTAAAAACAAAAGCAAAACAGTACAACATAGAGCTCCCTGATGATGTCATCGAATTTCTCGCCCAGAATATAAAGGAAAACATCAGACAGCTGGAGGGAGTAGTAAAAAAGCTTTCTCTCACCAGTATCGTTACCGGGCAGCCTATAAGCATGGAAATGGTCCTCCAGTTCACTTCTGACTATCTTACCGAATCCGAGCCGGTTTCAGATACCGCAGAAAGGATCGTTTCCGTTACCTCAAGGATCTTTAAGGTTGATGAGAAAGAGATCCTGGGACCAAGCAGGATCAAAAACATAAAAGATGCAAGGAATGCGGCTATGTATGTCATGAGAAAGATCACTTCGCTTTCTCTCAGCGACATAGGAAAGATATTCGACAACAGGGACTCCTCCACCGTGCATTCAAACGTCGATGCGATTGCAGAATTAATCACTACCGACAGGGTCATGGATGCAAAGATCAACGAGATAATAAAAGAGGTGGAACGCGGTCAGTAATCCCTATTTTATTATGAGATCCATCTCTGTTAAGTTGCAGAAAATCAAAAATATCGTAACAATCGGGGAAAATCTGCAAGTTTTGGTTGTAAAATATCTTCATTTTACAAATATAAAATTTTCAAATAGCTTTTTGAAAACTGATTTGAAAACCATTTATCCTCGAAATTTGTAGAATAAAACGAAAAACAAGATAGTGATTTTTTAACTCATAATTAGAGAAAAAATCTGCTTATATTTTCTGTAATCGCTGCCTGAGATTTGAAACCGTTTTCACTCTACATTTGTGTTTTTCCGTCTTTTCAAATTCGGTGTTTTACTGTTAGGATCTGAAAAGAAAATCAGAAAAGGAACAGTATATAACGTACTGTTTTTAATCCAAAAACAAGCAAATGGAATGCTTAAAGAAAACCGGCCGTTTTTCTCATGTTATCTCTTTTTTTCCGTTTTTTTCCCTTTTTTCCGCGTTTTCAAATGTTTCAAACGCGTACTACTAATATATTAGAAACAAAAATACATATTTATATTATTCCACTACCCAAAAAACAAAAATCACAAACGAAAGAGGTTTATTATGAAAGTCAGATTTGACAAGAAAAAACTCATGGAAGTTCTGGATCCGGCTTCTTCAATTTCCCAGACAAAAAATACCCTCATGACTGTTGACGGACTTCTGTTCGAATGTCCGCCAGACAGAAATTACGGAGAGTATGATGTAGAAAATCCCGATTCCTGCAGGATATCTGCCTTTGACCTTGATAAAGGAATGAGAGCGTGCATAGAATGCGAAGTGATAGAACCTGGAGCGTTCGTCGTAAACACGCAGAGCATCAAGCAGAGGATCAATATCCTTCCGGAAGGAAATGTAGATTTTGATATAGATGAGAACGGGATACTAAAGATAGTCGGCGGTAATACCAAATATGAAGTATCAACTATTTCTGCAGACCAGTTCCCTTCCATGCCTCATTTTACAGGTGAAAAGAAGTACGTAATGCCTCAATACAAGCTCAGAAACGTCATATCTGAAACGGTATTCTCTGTTGCAGTCAATGATCAGAGAGCTGCATTCAATGGAGCTTTCTTCCAGATAAAGGAAGGAAATCTTGTAGTCGTCGGATGTGACGGGCAGAGGCTTGCTGCAGCCAAGGTGAGAATAGGAGAAGACATAGAGGAGACGAGCTTCATCGTACCGAAGAAGTTTCTGACTGAACTTGTAAGGATGCTTGAGGATTCCGAAGAGGAAGTTACCATGATGGTAGGAGCGAAGCATGTCATCTTCAGATTCAGGAATATGTATTTCTTCACGAGACTTATCGAGGCGGAATATATCAATTTTGAAAAACTCCTTCCTAAATCATATATGACGCAGGCATATGTTTCGAAGGCAGATTTCATAGCAGCGCTTGAAAGAGCAGCGATAGTTGCTGACGAGAAGACAGGCGGAAGCTCAAAATCTCATGTAAAGCTTGAATTTGAAAACAACAGCATCAGGATGTCAGCGCTGTCCCAGGACGGATCTGTCAATGAAAAAGTTCCGGCAGCCATAGACGGACAGGATCTAGCGATAGGATTCAACTGCAGATTCCTTCTTGAATCGCTTAAATCCACACCGAACGAGTGTGACAGAATAAGAATAAGGATGAACACTCCTCTCATGGGAGCAATCATCGAGCCTGCTGAAGGAAGCAGCATAAATGAAACGAATCCGGACTCTTCAGTATACGGAAACAGGGAAAACAGGCAGAACAAGGTGGAAGATGAAGAAAAAGGAACCTTCACATACTTCGTGATGCCCATAAAGATGAACAGATAGGAATATGTACATACACGCCGGTGCGGACAGAGTTATAAGGGACCGTGAGATCATAGGATTCTTTGATATGGACGGAAAAAACTATTCCGGGATAAACAATGAGTTTCTGAAAAAAGCGGAGAAAAAAGGAAAAGTGTATATTTCAGGAGAGGATCTTCCGAGAACGTTCATACTTAAGGATAATGGCGAAGTTATACTTACACATATTTCAACGGCTGCTCTTTCCGCAAGAAGTGAAAAAAAGAAATTTTGAATCAGGTGTGACTATATGGATCTCGAAACACAGAACAATGCAGAACTTGAATATCCGGGGGAATCAAAAGTCGAGCAGGCATATGACGACGATCAGATTCAGGTCCTGGAAGGACTGGAAGCAGTAAGAAAAAGGCCCGGAATGTATATAGGGACAACGTCTCAGGGCGGCCTTCACCATCTTGTTTATGAGATAGTGGACAACTCGATAGACGAAGCAATGGCAGGATACTGCGACTGCGTTATTGTCACGCTTCATCCTGACGGATCGTGTTCCGTGAAGGACAACGGAAGAGGCGTTCCGTCAGGGATCCATCAGACCGGTAAGCCGACGCTCGAAGTGGTATTTACGGTCCTGCACGCCGGAGGAAAATTCGGCGGCGGAGGATACAAGATTGCCGGCGGACTTCACGGCGTGGGAGCTTCTGTAGTAAACGCGCTTTCAGAGTGGATGGAAGTTGACAACGCGCACGAAGGCAGAAGATATACCATGCGGTTCGAAAAAGGAAATATCGCAAGAGAGTTCAAGGACGAAGGCCCCACGGACGAGCACGGACTGTATGTAAGATTCAAACCGGATCCCGAGGTGTTTACGGATACGACGGAATTTGATTTTAACACTCTTCTGACCAGACTCCGCGAACAGGCATTCCTTAACGCCGGCATAAGAATAATACTCAGGGACGAGAGGCATCTCGTAAACAAGGTACATGACTATCAGCTTGAAAAGGAAAAAGCTGAAGATACGGAGCCGGACGAGGATTCTGATGAGGCCACTTCAAGCACCGTTGTTTTCGAGGATTCCGAAGACGAGAACATTAAAAAGAGCGACATAATAGAATATAACCTCAAATATGACGGAGGAATCCGCCAGTTCGTGGAACACATGAACAAGGCAAAGCACGCGACAGTCATTCACCCCGATGTCATCTACATGAAAGCACAGAAGGGCGATATCACCGCAGAAGTGGCCATGCAGTACAATGACAGCTACAACGAGAACATCGTGACGTTTGCCAACAACATGTCCACGATCGACGGCGGGACTCACGAGACCGGATTCAAGAACGCCATCACGAAGGTGATGAACGATTATGCGAGAAAGTACGGCGCGCTGAAGGATTCTGACAAGAACTTCGAAGGAAAAGACACAAGAGAAGGCCTTTGCGCGGTCGTTTCAGTTAAGCTTCCGGACGCGCAGTTCGAAAGCCAGACAAAGGCGAAGCTGGGGAACTCCGAGGTTAGAAGCATCGTAGACAACATAGTTACCGAAAAGCTGTCCGAATTCTTTGAAGAGAACCCCATAGTAGCAAGAGCGATCATTGATAAGACGATAGCGGCCCAGAGAGCCAGAGAGGCCGCAAGGCAGGCAAGAGAGGCAACACGGAGAAAATCCGTCCTGGAGGGCTCCACGCTCCCCGGAAAATTATCTGACTGCAATGACAAGAGAGTGGAGTTTACGGAACTCTTCCTGGTAGAGGGAGACTCCGCAGGCGGAAGCGCGAAGAGCGGCAGAGACTCCGTGTTCCAGGCTGTCCTTCCTCTGAGGGGAAAAGTTCTTAACGTTGAGAAATCACGGCTGGACAAAGTATATTCAAATCCTTCCCTTATTCCTATAATCCAGTCACTTGGGTGCGGTATCGGCGAGGAATTCGATATAGCGAAGCTCAGGTACGGCAAGATCATAATAATGGCTGATGCCGATGTTGACGGAGCCCATATAAGCGTGCTTCTTCTGACTTTCTTCTTCCGCCATATGAAGCCGCTGATCGAGCAGGGACACGTGTACCTTGCGCAGCCGCCGCTTTACAGGATAAGAAAAGGCCAGAAGGAATACTACGCATTCAGTGACGCCGAAAGAGACGACCTGATAGCTGAGCTAGGAGGGAATCTTACGGTCGACAGATACAAAGGTCTCGGAGAGATGGACGCAGAGGATCTGGCACAGACTACCATGAATCCGGAGACCAGAACGATCCTCAAGGTAGATATAGAAGACGCAATGAAATGCGATGAGATATTCTCGGTCCTCATGGGAGACAAAGTGGAACCGAGAAAGGAATTCATCGAAGTTAACGCGAAATATGTGGAAAACCTCGACGTATGACGAAGATAATCACACTTACACTTTCTCCAGCAGTCGACGTTGAGTATCTGGTGACTGAAATAGAGCCCGAGAAAACCAACAGATCAAGACAGCTGACCGTGAAATGCGGCGGCAAGGGCATAAATGTTTCCAGGTGCATAAAAAAACTTTCCGAAAGAGACGGGAGAGATATCGGAAACGGCGGCCTGACGACTGTCGCCGTGACCGGCGGAGAGACCGGGAAACTGCTTAAACGGATGGCCGAAAGGGAGAATCTGCGTCTGAAGACCGTAAACATACAGGGCGAGACAAGAATAAACACATCGGTCATACCTGATGAGGGACGGTCTGTGGAGGTAAACTCCCCTTCCCCACCTATAGGAGAAGCCGGGAACAGAATCATCAGGACCATCGGGGATATTCTAAAGAAGGAAAGAACCGCCGGGAACGACTGTGTCGTGGTGATGGCGGGAAGTCTTCCCTCGGATGTAGGTGCGGACTACTACGCCAGAATGATCTGCACGGTAAAGGACCTCGGAGGGATCACGGTGCTGGACTGCGACGGCGAAGCTATGAGGGTTGCCCTGGCGTCATCAGGAAAACCTGACTTTATCAAGCCCAATATACATGAATTGTCGGGAATCGCCGGAAGGAGCCTGGAAACAGCGGGCGAGGCGTCAGAGAGCGCCATTTCCCTGGGTGATATCTGCGTACTGACGACTATGGGGGAAAAAGGCGTTCTGGTGACCTGCGGAAAAGGAAAAAGCAGGAAATCGACATACGTGCCGGGCTGTCCGGAAAAGGTAAAAAGACTTAAAGGAGCGGGAGATACGTTTCTCGGGGCCTTTATATATAACTATTTTATAGTTACCAACAGAAAAAACATCATTTCAAGCGTGAAATACGCAAACAGGATTTCCGCTGAGTTTGTCAGCGGAAGGCTGAGTTTAGATTGACTTAAGGGTTTATCCCGCTGGAGCTTTTTATGGCAAGAAAAACCACAAACAAAGAGCACAACATCGAATTTCCGGATCAGAAGATACTTCAGGTGAATCTGGGACATCAGGTCCAGAAGTCATTTCTGGAGTATTCTATGTCCGTTATCACAGACAGAGCTCTGCCCGACGCCAGAGACGGCATGAAGCCCGGCCAGAGGCGTGTTCTTTACGCGATGTATGAGGACAATCTCACCCATGACAAACAGTTCAGAAAGTCGGCAACGACCGTAGGAAATGTGCTTGGCAGATACCATCCTCACGGCGATGCATCGGTATACGGTACCATGGTCCGTATGGCCCAGGACTTTTCGTACCGCTATCCGCTCGTTGAAGGCAAGGGAAACTTCGGTAACATCGACGGGGACAATGCGGCTGCCTACCGTTACACGGAAGCCAGGCTCTCAAAGATATCTGAGGAAATGATGGGGGATATAGACAAGGAAGTCATCCCCTGGAACATGAACTTCGACAATACCAGACGCGAGCCTGCCGTGCTTCCTTCAAGATTTCCGAATCTTCTCGTAAACGGCGCGATAGGTATCGCTGTCGGAATGGCAACAAATATCCCGCCGCACAACCTTGGTGAAGTGGTCGACGGGACCATATATTTCATGGAGCATCCCGACGCAGGTGTGTCCGAACTCATGCAGTACATAAAAGGTCCGGACTTCCCTACCGGAGCCGGTATATACGGAACAGCGGGAATATTTGAAGCATATTCGACCGGGCGCGGCAGGATAATGGTAAGAGCAAAGGCGGAACTCGACGAGGAGAACCACAGGATAGTGGTTTACGAGATCCCGTACATGGTCCAGAAATCGGATCTTGTCCGCAATATGGCAGACCAGGTCAAGGAAAAGAGAGTCGAAGGCGTCACCGACCTGAGAGACGAATCCGGAAGGGACGGCATGAAGATCGTGGTGGAATGCCGCAGGGACGCCAACCTTCAGGTGGTGCTGAATCAGCTGTACAAGTATACCGAAATGGAGTCCACCTGTTCCGCGATCATGTATGCGCTTGTGGGCGGAGAGCCAAAACTACTCAATCTCAGGGGAATACTGAGCGTGTATGTGACCCATCAGGAGTCCGTCGTGACGAACAGGGTCAAATTCAACCTCGACAAGGCCCTGAAAGAGGCCCATATCAACGAAGGGCTGAAGACTGCCACGGACAACATCGATGAGGTCATAAACATCATCAGGTCTTCTCCGGATACGCCGGAGGCGAGAGAAAGACTGAAGGCCAGGTTCGAGCTTTCGGACGAGCAGACCCAGGCGATTGTACAGATGACCCTTGGAAGGCTGTCAGGGCTCGAAAGGCAGAAGATAGAGAACAGACTGATAGAGCTGTACAAAGCCATTGAGGAATACAGAGAGATCCTGGGAGACCGGGAAAGGATAAGGGGCATAATCAAGGAAGAGCTTCTCGCTATAAAAGACAAGTACGGCGACGAGAGAAGGACGACTATTGAGGAGGCCGAGAACGAGATCCTTATAGAGGATCTTATCGAAAGGCACAAGACCGTTATCACGCTCACCCACAGCGGGTACATAAAGAGACAGCCTGCCACCACATATTCTTCACAGAGAAGAGGCGGCAAGGGCATTATCGGAATGACGACGAAGGAAGAGGATTTCATAGAAAGGGTCGTTGTCGCCGATTCACACTCGTTCCTGATGCTGTTCACCGATCTCGGCAGAGTGTACCAGATCAAGGCATACAGAATACCTGAGGCCGGGCGCACCGCAAAGGGATCTAACATCGTTAACATCCTTGATATAACCCCGGATGAAAAGATATCCGCCATGTTCAGCGTTCCAGATTACAAGGACACTTCCCTGACGGATGAATACGATGACAGGAACTATCTCACGATGATAACGAAAAACGGCATCATCAAGAGATCAAGACTTTCCGACTTCAGGATACAGAGGAGAGGCGGAAAGATCGCCCTTAACCTTGACGAAGGGGACAGGCTGGTATTCGTGGGACTGACGCACGGAGAGTCGGACATCCTCATTGCAACACGCCAGGGACTGGCAGCAAGGTTCGACGAAAACAAAGTGACCATCCTCGGAAGAACCGCCCGCGGTGTACGCGGAATAAGGCTCAGAGGAGACGACAAGGTCGCGGGAGCGTGCATAATCGAGAAGACCGAAGGCTGGGCGGAGAACAACAGCATACTGACCATCAGTGAATACGGTCTCGGCAAGAGGGTATCACCTGACGCTTTCGCTGCAAAAGGAAGAGCGATACAGGGCATGATCCTTCTGAAGCCCAACGAGAGAACAGGCGAGATATGTGGCATTTCGACTGCCACCGAGGATCAGGACGTGCTCATGATCACGGAGGACGGAACAATAATAAGGACTCCTGTTTCCGAGATACCGTTATACAGCAGATCCGCAAAAGGCGTAATAGTAATGAGACTCGGAGCTGATAAGAGAATAGTCAACTTTGCCCTGGTCGAGCATGTAAACAAAGAGGCAGAGGAAGACGAAGGATCAGAAACGGCCGACTCCGAAGAAGAAGTCCAGACAGAGGAGCGATAAAAGAGTTCAGGGGAGACTCCAGGCGGGTCTCCCCTGTCTGACAGGAGAAATATGGGAAGAATAAGCTGGAAAGGATCTGTTTTGCTCGCTCCGGTGCCGTCCGTGATGGTAACGTGCGGAAAAGGAGAAGAAGCGAACATCATTACCATCGGATGGTGCGGAGTGGCATCATCCAAGCCCCCGCGCGTGTACATCTCGGTGAGACCCGAGAGACATTCGTATAAACTGATAGAGGAGACCGGAGAATTTGTCATCAACCTCACGCCGTCTTCGATGGTCGAGGTGTGCGACTATGTGGGCACCGTGACCGGGAGATGCGTGAACAAGGCGGAAAAGACAGGTCTGACTCTGATACCGTCCGATTCGGTCGGAGTTCCGACCATCGAGCAGTGCCCTCTCGCTCTTGAATGCAGAGTTTTCCAAAAGTTATCACTTGGTTCCCACGACATGTTTCTTGCAGACGTCGTCTCAGTTTCCGTAGACGAGGATCTTGTGGATAAAGACGGAAAGCTTCATCTGGACAGGGTCAACCTGCTTGTGTACTCCCATGGGGAGTATTTTGAGACCGGGAAAAAGCTGGGACCCATCGGCACATCGATGCAGAAAGGAAAACGCGGAAAATACGCAAAAATCGGAGTGCGGGCACCGGAAAACCAGAACAAGGGCAGAAACAGAAGATGAATGCAATAGAGTTTGAAAAGTTCAGGGAGATATATCTCGGGTACGCTGAGATCTGCCTGAGAGGCAGCGAGATATTCAAAAAAGCCGCAGTTTTCGAAAAAACAATAAAAAAATTTTGGAAAACTTCGGAAATCCTCATCGAAAACGGGAAAAAGTACAATCTGACATCTATTCTCGAACCCGAAGAGATAATTAGAAAACACATAATAGACTCCATCCTTCCCTTCTGCCTCATATATGACGGTTTTCTCAAAAACATTACGGGGAGCATTGCCGACGTTGGAACAGGAGCGGGCTTCCCCCTTCTCCCGCTGGCGGCGGTCTATTCCGAACTCGACAGTCGCATGGAATTTCTTGGCATCGATTCGACCGGGAAGAAAATAAAGCACATCCGGGAAGCGGCGGAATTCGCAGGGTTGTATAACGTAAAGGCGGCACAAGGGAGAGCTGAGGAACTTGGAGTTTCGGCTTTGAGGGAAAGCCAGGGGCTTGTGACAGCCAGAGCGGTGGCTGCCCTGCCTGTGATCCTTGAATTGTGTGTTCCGCTGGTAAAAAAAGGAGGACTGTTCGTCGCGCTCAAGTCCCGTCTTGAAGAAGAAAGGGATATGGCTGACGGAGTTGCAGAGGAACTGGGGGCAAAAGAGGAGCTGACAGTTGAGTATTCCCTGCCCGGCGGTGACAAACGGACCGTTCTGGTATACAGGAAGGCAGCGGAGACTCCGGACAGATACCCCAGAAGATATTCCGAGATCGTAAGAAAGACAAAATAGAAAATGTTTCACGTGAAACATCCGGTACAGGCACGTCATCACGGCCAGAATGTTTCACGTGAAACATTTTTTCGCACAGAAAACAAAACACATTTGACACTTTTTGGATAATTCGGTATAATTTAGGCGAGAATGATGCACGGAAAGAAGGATATTATGTCAAAACCGTACGTTGTGGCCTTTGCCAACCAGAAAGGCGGAGTTGGAAAAACGACATCATGCGTGAACATTGCAAGCTGCGCTGCAGAAAAAGGGTTCAGGGTCCTTCTGATCGACTCGGATCCCCAGGGGAACTCTTCCAGCGGCGTAGGAGTGGCTAAAAGACAGCTTGAGATGACTACATATGACGCACTTATCGACGACGCCAAGCCGGAAGAAGTAGTGATGAAGACCGCGTTCAGCAATCTGTACGTGGTTCCATCCACCATCACTCTTGCGGGAGCGGAGTTTGAGCTGGTAGACATGAAAAGGCGCGAAGCCAAGATGAAGGCGTTCATAGAAAAATGCGAGGGATATGACCTAATAGTGATAGACTGCCCGCCTTCTCTGTCGATGCTGACAATCAACGCCCTGACAGCAGCAGACGGCGTCATCATACCGATGCAGTGCGAATATTACGCTCTGGAAGGCCTCACTCAGCTGATGGGCACGATAAAGAGAGTCAAGGAGATGTATAATCCGGGTTTAAGCGTCCTTGGAATCATCATAACGATGTTCAACGGGCGGCTGAACCTTTCGACCGCCGTACTTGGAGAGCTGAAGAAGTATTATAAGGATAAACTCTTCAACACAGCGGTGCCGAGACTGGTAAGGATATCCGAGGCGCCTGGTTTCGGAGAACCGATCAATTACCACGACAAGTATTCGAAAGCGTCGGAAGTATATATGAAGCTTACAGACGAAATAATCGCAAGGATCGGGCTCAAACCGGAGAAATCAAACAAAGAATGAGAAAGAGGATTTGAAAAATGATAAAAAACAGCTCTTTACCGAGAGGATTAGATGTCATTTTCCAGGATAATTCATTCCGCGACGAAGTTGCCGGGAACAGCGGCCTGGGCAGGGAAGAAATCGCGATTTCCAAAATAGACACCAATCCGTCACAGCCCAGAAAAACCTTTTCACCGGAATCTCTTGAAGAACTTGCCAGGTCGATCGCGAACAACGGGGTCCTTCAGCCGATCCTGGTGAGGGAAAAAGAGGGAAGATACGAGATCATTGCCGGAGAGAGAAGATACAGGGCAGCTAGGCAGGCAGGGCTGACAGAGATTCCTGCGATCGTCACAAAGGCAGACGACCTCGACTCAGCCGAAATGGCACTTGTGGAAAACCTCCAGAGAGAGGATCTAAACGCTTTTGAGGAAGCATCGGCAATAAAAGCCGTGATGGACGGGTTCAGCCTCACGCAGGAGGAAGTTGCGGAAAAGCTCGGGAAATCCCGAAGTTCAATAGCAAACACACTGAGACTTTTGGAGCTGCCCGAGGGAGTTATCAAATATCTTTTGAAAAATGAGTTGACTTCGGGTCACTGCAGGGCTTTGCTTGGCCTGAAAGACAGAGGTCTGATGGAAGATCTTGCAGCCAGAATCGTTGACAAGGGAATTTCAGTCCGTGACACAGAGAAACTGGTCAAGTCGATGAACAGACAAAAGACGGAGAAAAAGACCGTTGAAGGAGAGATAAAAATCGACTACAGGGAAGAACTGGAGCAACAATTTACCAGGCTGACGGGCAGAAGATGCCGCATTTCAACGAAATCAGGGACTAATTTCATTAATATCGAGTACAGAGACGAAGAAGACCTTGAAGACCTGATCAGACGGATCAGCGGGCAGGAATTATCCAGCCAGCTGTGATACGGGGGAAGAGAAGTGACATTCAGGTGGACCATATCGGGGCTCAAAATGATCCAGGGGGACGGCACGACCACGTTGCTTTCATACGGTGAGATTACGGTATATGCAATAATAATCGGAATATGCATCGGGCTGATAATCGGGCTCATTGTTTCGTATATTTCAAAGAAACGAAACGCCGGTATAATAAGGATCCTTATCGCTCTCAAGGCGGATTCCGAAGAAAGCGCGCTTACTGTCGGGGAATTAGAGGAAAACGGGACGCGGATTGCTCAAAGGTTCCTGAAGACTGCCAGTCCGCTCAGGAAATACGTAATGTGTTCCAACAGCAGTACCGCGGAAAAAGAAGTGTCTTCCGGTTTTGTCAGAGCACTGTGCAGAATTTTCAGCAGGGAAGTACCAAAACGGACGGATTTTAAAGAGGCAAAGTTTTTCCTGCCGGATAGCAAGAGAGTTCCGGCAGAAGTCAGATTCGATGAAGGAAAAATGACGGCCGCAACGGTCATCATTTCAATATTACTGATTATCGGGCTTGGTATCGGGGCCATGTATCTGGTCCCAAAGCTTATTGACATGGCACAGTCGGTATTCGGTGCAAAGTGAGTACGCTGGAGGGGAAAATGCAGAACGGAAACAACATTAACACGAACAGGAACCAGAACCAATATAGAGCGAACGATCCAAGACAGGCGCAGACAAGAAACGCGGCAGGGAACAGTTCGGGATACAGGCCGCAGCAGCGGCCGGCCCAGCAGACCGGACAGAGACCCGTATCTGCCCAGCAGCGTTCTGGTCAGCCGAACCAGCAACGCAGCACGCAGCAGCGACCGGTCCAGCAGCGGCAGAATCTCTCGAGGCCGCCTCAGCAGAACACGCACAGCAGAACGGCTAATGCAAACCAGACCGCGCAGCAGAGGCCACAACAGAAAACACAGACAAAAAAGAAGAAAAGCAGAAGTCTCGGATCCCTGCTCCTGATCATTTTCCTCGTTGCGGTGGTTGCGGTGGGCGCCGTGATACTGGCGCTTCATCTGTCAGGCGTAAGATACACCAGAATAAAGATATCTGACGACCTTTATGTGAAGTTCCTCGGCAAGGTTGACGAGTCGGGGAATCCGTACAGCGGAAAGATCGTTTATTCGAACGGGATCACGGCGGACGTCAGTCAGGATGTCGGGAAAATCGAGTATTCCACTGGAGACGTATACTACGGCGAGCTGGTCAATCTGCTGAAGGAAGGGAAAGGAAGGCTCGAATATGCCAACGGAGATGTGTACGACGGCAACTTCAAGGGAGACCTCCAGAACGGCGAAGGCAAATTCACCTACGCGGACGGCGATGTTTACGAGGGATCGTTCGTAAACGGTGAAAAGACCGGAACCGGCAAGTACACATTCGCTTCCGGAGACATATATACCGGCGGTTTCAGGGACGGCAAGAGAAGCGGCAGCGGGGAGTACGTCTTCGCTTCCGGAGACAAATACATAGGAAGCTACAAGGATAATATGAAGGACGGGACCGGAGTATACACCTGGGCAAACGGCGACACCTACAGCGGCGACTTTGTTGAAGACAGAAGGGAAGGCTTCGGTACATACACCTGGGCAAACGGCGAGGTTTATGAAGGCGAGTTCAAGAACAACGTCATGAGCGGAAAGGGAAAGTATACCTGGCCCAACGGGAGGACATACGAAGGGTATTTCGAAAACGGGATCATTGTAAGGACAAACGAGAACTAATAAATAGTTATACAAAAACAAGAAAGAAGGATGGTCGCGCCGTCCTTCTTTTTGAGTTATTTTATTTTCGGGAGACGCAGGTTTCTGGCGGAGATCTTATCTCTGCTGTACCATACTATGAAGCCTCCCAGAATGTAAAGCACCTGGATGATAATGGAGATCAGGTTGTCTGCGGTAGCCAGAGTGTTCTTCGGATTGTCGCCGAAAACGAGGGTTATGGTTATGGGTTCAAGACTCAGATCGACGACGAGCAGGACCAGGGTGAAGATCGAGAAGATGAACGATAGGTTCATGAACCGTCTGTCGCCGGTTTTCCAAACCCGGTAACCGCAGTATCCCTGGAAAATAACGAGTCCGCTGACCAGGAAGGACAGTATCACGTTCACAGTTGCGGTGCTTATGCTGAACAGATCGAAGTTCCGCATGTCCATTATGTCTGCGATTATGGCAAAGATCCTCTGGATGATCAGCACAACGCCGGAAACCAGGAGCATGGTCTTGCCGAACGTGACTCGTGACTGTTCGTTGTTGATGATGCCGTACTCCCGTCTGAGGGACTGGTCTATACCATGCATTATGATGAAGAACACGGGGATGGCCACATAAAGGAAAACACGGATGATAAGGTAGTTGTCGTAGTTCAGGAATACGTTTCGCACGACAGGCGAGTTCCATGGCTGGAACACCTCATGGAAGAACTGGGCATCGAAAATGGTCTGTCCGAGGGACGAGTCGTATGCAAACATTGAAGCGCCCGTCGGAGCCCCGCACAGGAATGAAGTCGGAAGGGCCAGGCCCAGAAACCCTCCAACGAAAAGAACTGCAAGTATCGTAAAGATACGGTACTTGTTGAAGGGCAGGCACATACAGAGCACTACGACGAACCCCGATATCGACAGAAGGATCGTGACCATGGCGCCTACACTGGTGCTTGCTATGAACGGTGTCCTGCCCAGATAGTTCGGGGCGGCGTACATCGTGATGGGGAGGATGATTGCCGTCGCCGCGAGAAGCCCTGCCGCAAGGGCTTTCAATGCGATATTCTTTATGAATGATCCTCTTATGGGCTCTTTCTGATACTCAAGAGACAGGAGGAAACCGCCCGTTCCGATTATCGCTGCTTCCAGCATGTATGCGTTTTCGATGGTGAACCACATCTGACCCCTGGCGAACGGGATCATAGCGAAGGCGCAGACGATTATTGCCAGGGATTTCATAAGGAACAGGATCGCGGTCTTCTGGACGTTGCCTATGACGCGGCGACCTTCTGCCACCACTTCCTTGAGATGTGAGAAATCGTTGTCCAGCAGGACCACATCGGAGCAGGATTTTGCTGCTTCCGTGGCTGTTGAAAACGTTATCGATGCGTTGGCTCTCCGGAGAGCGAGGATGTCATTGACGCCGTCGCCGGTCATCGCGACCTTATGGCCCTTCTTCTGAAGGGCGTCGACAAGAGCTTCTTTCTGTTCCGGCGAGACCCTTGCGAACACCGTATATTCGTCAGCTATTTCATAGATCTGTTCAACGGGAACTCCGTCAAGAGAAATGAAGCGGTCTGCATTCTCCACGCCGCAGGCTTTTGCGATGTTGCTGACTGTCAGCGGGTTGTCGCCGGAGATGATCTTCGTGGACACGCCGTTGTTTTTGAAGAAGGCCAGGGTATCTTTTGCGGAATCTCTGATGTGGTCTTCCAGCGAGAAGAAAGCGAGCAACCGGCCGTCTTTGGTCATCGCAATGACACGGTGGCCTTTCGCTGCTTTTTTCTCTACATAGGCAAGTCGCGGATCAGAAGGCTCGAGAAGATATTCAGGGGCTCCTATGAGGAGTTTGGCCCCGTCGGCATAAACGATGCCAGAGTATTTGTTTTCGCTTGAAAACGGAATGATCTCCTGAAGCTCGACTTGCTCTGACTGACCGAATTTTTTATACAGCGCCATCGCCGTGGCGTTTTTGTTTTCGGTGGACGCCAGGATGTCCCTGACTGAGTTGACCACATCGTCGTACAGCGCAAACCCCTTCACGTCACTGACTTCCATCGATCCGTCTGTCAGTGTTCCCGTTTTGTCCAGGCAGATAACATCGACACGGGAAAGGTTTTCCAGCGAATACATTTCCTGGATGAGAGTCTCTTTGCGGGAAAGGGAAACGATGGAGACCAAAAGAGTCACGGAGGTGGTGAGAACCAGTCCGGTGGGGATTATCCCGGCTCCGAATGTTCCTGCCACCAGCATGATCTGGGCCCAGGCGACGGGTTCGCTGAGAGACAGTGTCATTCCGCCCCAGAGGGAAGGATCGTTTCCGTGCTTTGAGATCTTGAAGATCATCGTGAGGATGACGGTGACAAAGACCAGAGCCAGCATCACTGTCAGGAACTTCACTATTTTGAGGATGGTCTGCATCAGCTCTGATTTATGACGTGCGCTGCCTTTTACCTTCCTTGATAGTTTTGCCGCGTACGTGTCGTCTCCCACTCTTTCTGCGGAAGCCTTCGCTTCGCCCAGCATGACCGTGGATCCTGCAAGGATAGTGTCTCCGGGCAGTTTCCGTACATAATCCGATTCGCCGGTGAGCATCGATTCGTCGACGGAAACATCGCCCGAAACGACGATCAGATCCGCAGATGCCTGTTCGCCGGTTTTCAGCACGACGATATCATCTATGACGACAGAGTCTGCATCGATGGTCTGAAGCTCCGAATCGCGCACGACAAAAGACTTCGCCTTCGTGATGATCTTCAGACTTTTGATGATTTTCAGACTGTGCAGTTCCTGAGACGTGCCCATTATGACGTTCATTACGGCGGGCACGAGGAAAACGAATTTTGATATGCCGAAATACTCATCAGCGATGTCTTTCCGGCCTATGGCGTTCAAAACAATAATGCAGATCAAAAAAACCAGAGCAATGGAAAACAGAATGGTATTGAAAAAAGTGAACAGATTATGGAAGATAATGCTTGCAGAACTTTTCTCCCCTGTGTCAGTGACCTTATTTGAATATCCCTTGCTTACTCTTTCTTCGACCTGCAGTGATGAGAGCCCCCGCGAAGGGTCGGCGGAGATACGGTGTATCTCCTCTCTTATCATCGGTTTTTTCATTTCTTGTTTTTAGTAGTTTTTCCTTTTTTCCTGTTCTTTTCCACAAACACGGCGATCAGGACAGATACCAGGGCTCCGGCGATACCGCCGGCCGCGGCAAGCTTCTTGATCTGACTGCTTTTTTCGGCAGTTTTCCGTCTTTCTTCAAGAGACTGGGAAAACAGCCAGCGGATGTTATCAGTATTTTCATAAACACGGTCCCATACACCGTGGTCTGCTCCGTCGAATTCCGTATAGGAGATCTTTTCTCCGCCTTCCTTCTTTATGGCGGCAAACATTCCTCTTGTGCTGGAGACGGGTACGGCTCCGTCTTCGGAACCGTGGAAGGTCCTGATGGGGATGCGCTTCAGTTTATCCGCATAGGAAGGATCGCCCCCGCCGCAGATCGGTATCCCCGCAGCGAACATCGCTCCGAACCGGGAAAGAAGGTCCCAGGTCCCGTATCCGCCCATGGAAAGACCGGTGACATAGACGCGGTCTCTATCAACGTTGTAGTAATCGATCAACTCCCCAAGAAGAGCTCTCACGTTCTCAAGCTCAGCGGATTCTGGCGTGTCTTTTATCGAGTAGTACCCCGACTCCCAGTCGCAGTTCACCCATTTGTGATCAGCGGGGCACTGCGGAGCGACCACGATGCTGTCGTAGATCGGAGACTTAGGGTCGTTGAAAAGGGTCTGGATCCCGTTAACCAGCTGCAGATCGTTGTCAGATCCTCTTTCCCCGGCGCCGTGAAGAAACAGAACGAGAGGATAAGTCTCGCCGCAATCGTAGTTTTTCGGTATGTAAATTCGGTATCTCAGGACATATCCGTCCTTCCTGAATTCCTTTTTCTCAAAGACTTCAGATACTTTGTATGGAGTTGTGCGTTCCACTGTCATCATGATACAGGTCCTCCGCATCAGTTTTCTGGAAATATTTTACCACAAATAATAATGTAAAACAATAC
>CACZSC010000257.1 GCA_902783755.1 uncultured Ruminococcus sp.
AACAGGAAAGAGCATCTCGACGGGATCAAGAGGACGACGAAGATCACCGAAGTCAGCAGCAGACTGATACGGAATCTATCGAAAGGATACAGGCAGAGGGTGGGGATAGCCCAGGCGCTGATAGGCGATCCGCCGATCATCATATTCGACGAGCCTACGGTGGGACTGGACCCGAAGCAGATAATCGAGATCAGGAACCTGATCCGCAATCTCGGAAAGAACCACACCGTCATCCTGTCCACCCACATCCTTTCGGAGATACAGTCGGTATGTGACAGGGTCATAATCCTGAACGAGGGAAAGATCGTGGCGGACGAGAAGACCGACAGGATCTCGGACGCGGTCAGGGCCGGCAACAGATATACGCTCAAGATCTGCGGGCCCCAGCGGGAGACGGCCGCTGCCCTCCGGGAGATACAGGGGATCACCCGGGTCGACGTTCTCGGGGAGCGGGACGGGGACGCGTACACGTTCGCCGTGGAATCCGAGCCCGGGGTCGACATCCGCAAGCCCGTGTTCTTCGCCATGAGCCGCCAGGGAAGGGCGATAATCGGGATGGAGTCCGCCCAGGCAAATCTCGAAGATGTCTTCGTGAGGCTCACCGAAACGGTCAAAGGAGGTAGAAAGTAATGTCTGCGCTGTATAAAAAGGAAATACGGACATATTTCACGACTCCTCTGGGATATGCCTTCATGGCGGTGTTCCTCGCCGTGTCCGGATGCGTGTTCGCGCTGTCCACGTATCAGGCCCAGACTTCCGATGTTTCATCGTACTTCCAGCTGATGATCTTCGGATATATCGTGGTCGTGCCGCTCCTCACCATGAGGAGCTTCGCGGAGGAGAAGCGGGCAAAGACGGACCAGCTCCTGATGGCTGCCCCGGTATCCGAAAGAGCCATGGTGCTGGCGAAGTTCTTCGCCGCGCTCACCATGTTCGGCATAACGGTGCTCCTGAGCTGCGTATACTATCTGCCGCTGTTCGGATACGGGACCCCGAACGTGGGGCGGGCTGCGGGATGCCTCGTCGGGATGATACTCATAGGCGCCTGCTTCATCGCCGTGGGGCTTTTCGTCTCGTCGCTGACTGACAGTCCGGTGACGGCCTGTGTGGGGACCATGGGGATCCTTGCGTTCCTCGCCGGCATCTCCATATTCAATTCCCTCATCGATTCGTATCTCGTGAGGACGGTCCTCAGCTGGATCTCGGTATATTCAAGGTACAGCAATTTCGCCTACGGCATGTTTGACATCGCCTCGGCTGTCTACTATATATCCATAACCGCGGTGTTCATTTTCCTGAGCATCCGTGTCTGCGAACGCAGAAGATATGCGTGAGGAGGCGGGAAAATGGCTAAGATAACAGGAAAAAGACTGAAATACGGAGCGATATCCACCGCTCTCACCGTGGCGTTCATCGCGATAGTCATCATCTTCAACATCGTGTTCTCGGCTCTTGCCGGCAAGTACGGCTGGCTGATCGACATGACCGAGGAAAAAGTGTACTCCCTGTCGGACGACGCCAGGGCGATCATGTCAGACATAACGGAGCCCGTCAACATCTACTTTGCGTCCGATCCCGACGTGCTGATGGGAGGATCGTATTCGGCATATACCAGATACGTGTACAAGACCGCCCTTCAGCTCCGGGACGAATTCCCGAACGTCAACGTGGAATGCGTGGACGTCAGGAAGAACCCGGCGTTCTTCCGCGATTTCTACAACACCACGGCGACCGTCATCGATTCCAGCTCCGTCATCGTGGAGAGCAGCGGGGAGGTAAGGGTGTTCAGCATAAACGCCTTCTACACCTGCGAGGATTCCAGCGATCTGTCCACCGCCTGGGCGTACAACGGGGAAAAGAGGCTCATATCCGGTATAATGCAGGTCACCCAGACCGAAAAGCCGGTGGTGGTGTTCACCACGGAACACGGCGAGGATATCACCGGGGCCGTCAACCTGGGCACCATATTCGCTGAGAACGGATATGAGATAAAGGTGGCGGACCTTACGAAGGAGGATATCCAGGACGACTGCAGGATAGTCGTCATCTACGATCCAATGTATGACTTCATAGGAGCCGAAGGCAGGGAAAAGGAGTACAACGAGATCGAGAAGCTGGACGCTTTCCTTGACAGATACGGCTGCCTCATGGTGTTCATCAGCCCCGATCACGCGGGCAAGCTTGACAACCTGAACGAGTTCCTGGAGGAATGGGGCATATCATATGAGGCCGGCGTGGCGGTACGGGACACCGAGCATGCCCTGTCCACCGACGGATACACCATAATCCCGCAGTACCTGAGGGATACCATGGGCGGATCCATATACATCGATCTCAACGCCCTGGACACGCCTCCGAAGACGGTGATCGAGAAAGCGGCGCCCATAGACATACTCTGGGAGAACGGCGGTTCCCTGAACGGGACGAGGGTCGTTTCCCCGGTGCTGAAATCCGAGTCCACTTCCGAGAAGGTGAGGGGCGGTGTGACCGAGGGCAAAGGCTCCTTCAACGTGGTAACGGTAACGAGAGAATCCAGGATCGTGGACAACGAGTATTACTACTCGTACGTCATGGCCTTCGGATCCCCCTCCTTCGCCGACTCCGCGTGGATAGAATCCAACGCATTTGCCAACGAGGACATAATCGCGGCGGCCATGAAGGCCACCGGCCGGGAACGGGTGCTGGCGGCGCTGGAGTTCAAGCCCTTTGACGACAGCGACATAACCATAACGACCGCGGAGGCCAACAGACTGACCGTGGCCTGCACCATAGTGATACCGCTGATACTGGCGGTGGCGGGGATAGTGATCACCGTCAGGAGAAAGAACAGATGAACGCGAAGAAAAGGATAATCCTGATAATAGTCCTGGCTGCCCTGTTCGCCGTGCTCCTCACGGTATATTTCGTCTTCATTGC
>CACZSC010000258.1 GCA_902783755.1 uncultured Ruminococcus sp.
GTTACCTGCAGTGCGTATGACGAACAGCTCGCCTATGCCTGCGGAGAATACGGCTTCCGGTATCACCCTGGAGTCCGAACACGTGACAACGGCAGCCCAGGGGCTCTGGCCCCCGACGTTCTCACGCCGTCTCACCGCAGAGACGTCCCCGGAGAACACGCCGCTTCTTACATATTTCCTGTTACCTTCCAAAAGCCGTCTTATACCATCCATTGTATTTTTTCCTCCCCGATGCAGAAACTGTTTCAGGTAATACAATTCATGATAAGTTATATGGTAGTCGCAAATTTTGCGACAACCTCTTCTTCAGGAATGCCCGTATCCGGAAAATCCAGCACAGGCAGTTTTTCGGGATCGTTGGGTTCCTGGAGAAGCTGCTTGAGATGCTTCTCGAGACTTTTCTTCGATATGACAGTGCTGAGTATAATCCCCGCCACTATGAGGGCCACCCCGGCCCCGGCCAGGATAGCCGCAGCGGTGCCGGTCCCGAGGGCTGACGCCGCTCCGAGAAATCCGCAGCCCAGTATGACTCCCGCCGCCGGGATGATGCAACCGGCCTTCGAAGTGTTTGCCGAGTGATCCACCGACCAGACCTGTTTCTTTCCGCATTCCGCGCATACCGCGTCTCCGAACATGCCGAGATGGTCCGGATGCTCTCCCTTGACACGGCCGCTGAAGGCGGAGTAGGTGAACTCCCTTCCTTCACGGAGCCCTGTCCTGTAGTCGCTTATGACCCTGTTTTTCCCGTTTATTTCCTCATACAGCCCTTCCCGTCCGTCCTCTCCCTCTCCGGGGACATACTGTATCCCGAGGACACCGCTGTTCTGTTTACCGCAGTAGTTGCATACATAGCGGTACGGGACCTTCGCTGTCTTTTTCTCTTCCTTTATATCCGGCATGTTCCTGCCTCCCTGTATATCTTTCTTCCCTTACTTATCTTCCGCTTCAAGCGCAGCGTCTGCAGCCTCGTCTGTGAGCGCTGGATCGTCGGTGTATGAGTCTTTGCCGGCAGAGACCGGCACATCGAGACGCTCAGCGGAATATTTCTCCCTGCCGCAGATCTCGCATCTGTACTCATACTCCCTGTCAGTGGTTGTCCACGTGCACTTCTTGTCTTCGCAGAAGCCGCAGACGTAGTCTCCGTCAATCCCCTTGTCCCTGTCGCAGTAGTGTGTCTTTATATATGTCTTCACACCTATTAGCCTGTACCTGTGGCCTTCATTCCGAACGTGACCGCAGTACCTGCACCTGCACCCGTCGAAGTCGTGCCCGAGTTCCTTTCCCTTCTCGCCGCAGACCGTGCAGTACTCCCGGCAGCCTTCCCCGCGCTCGAATATGTGCCCGAGCTTCTGTCCTCTCGTTCCGCATACCGTGCAGTACTCCCAGCAGTCGTCGCCCCTCTCGAATCTGTGCAGATCTCTCCTTGAGGATTCCGCGGAGGCGCCGCAGCGCGTACATATGCAGGGCCGGTCCTCCGATCCGTACCTGTGCCCTGACACGAGGCACGCCAAGCTTGTCTTGTGCTTCCTGGTGAAATACCCGCAGGGCTTCGAACCGGCTCCCGTCGAGTACCGTTCAGTCATGTCGCCGGGCGCGCTGCACCGTCCGTCCCTGAACGAGCTGCAGTCTTTGCATGTCGTCATTTCTTTACCACTCTTTCACTTTTTTTCAGAATGAATGCGGTATACCTTACTCCCAGCATTATGCCGAGTTTTTCGGCATCGGTACCGAGATCGTTGTCATCATGCGTAAGATTTCTTTCCTTATACGTTGCTTCATATACTGTTTCGAATCCGGCAGCCTCAAATCTTTCGGACCAGGTCAGCATCCTCCCGGACACGTTCTTGCCGGTTTCACGCCCCGTTTCCCTTAACAGCCTTTCGAGAGATTCCGGTTCTTTCCAGTCACTTTCAACGGTATAGAAACGTCCGTTTTCGGCCAGCGTGCGGTATATCTCTGACAGAGCCTTCCTGTAACCCTCTTCGCCGTTCCTCGTGCTCGACAGTCCGAGAAAACTGCTGTATGCTTCAACGGATCCGTCTGCGAAAGGAATATCGAACAGCGAAAACTGGGCAAAGCATATATCGCAGATACGCTTCTCTTCAAGGTATCTTTTCCACTCTGCAAGCACTCTGCAGTTTGCGTCTGACGCCATGCAGAGAAATGAAGGATCCTGCTGCTTCACGTACGGTATGAATCCCAGCCCGGGTCCGCTTGCAAGATCGATCACATATTCCTGTCCATTTAAGATCTTCTCCGCAAGGTACCGTGCCGCTTCGTTTTCAGGAAGAACTCCGCTGTTCCAGTTTCTGTCAAATCCTCCACCGCGCCACCGCTCCGCATCCAGATCATCGAACCGGTCACCGTCATCGTCATTTCCGAAACAAGGTATCCCGTTCACCTGCCGCCATGGATCATTACTGAATTGTATTGTACCAAAAAACATATACTTTCACTCGCTGCTCCCGAAATACCATGCCTGAGCTGCACGCTGCTCATCTGTTACAGCATCGACTTTTAGCTGAATCTCCGCTTCCCATTCATCGACTATCGTATCTATATCACTGCCTGTCAGGGCAACTGCATTCTCGGGATACAGCATCAGCTGCCCGAATGTTTCTTCTCCGTACCTGCTGACGATATATGAAGCTATGGAATAATACCCGGAATATTTAACGCCCATCATTTCCGTCGTATACAGTTTCTCCCTCGGAGTAGAGCCGCTGCTGTCGACCCATACGACGAACCTTTCCAGATAGTATTCTTCCGCTGTCGCAGGGATAATTTGTGTAAGTTCGGAAAATACAATGAGTTCCTTCCTGTTCATTTCCCAGCCGAAATATGTCGCAAGCGCCTCTGTCTGCCAAGCCTCTCGGGCCCGCAGGCCCGGAACGAATGAATGATGGATATAGTGGGCATATTCATGGGCCAGTGCGCCGATCCCCCCCAGATATATCGTACCGTTTAAGTTATACTCGTTTTCATATTCGCTGTAATGCGATTCCGGACTGCACCATACTACCGGTACAGGCTCTTCGTCTTTGAAACACAATATGTTTCTTTCATATTCGATCTGTTCGTCGGCAAAGACCCTGGAGGATATGAGCTCCGTTATGTTTCTCTGCCAGTCGATATCCTCCGGAACATCGTATCCCATCGCTTCGATGCCTCTGTAGAATGAATCCCTTTCGAAGTTGTCCGTAACTCTTTCTTCGATATATTTCGTTCGGATCACAAGAGGACAGGTCAGTCCTCCGAAACTGAACTTCAGATATGCAGGCTCGAAACTGACGCCCCATCCCTCCGCCGTCTTTCCGACGAATTCCAGAAAGTCTTTTTCGCCGTCGCATAAAAAGCTGTAAAGGCCGAAGACTCTCTGCGCAAGGACCTTTGCGCACTGTATCTGCTTTTCCGTGGAGTACGGGGCGATGAAGCAGGGGTATACAAGATTGAGCCGTCCAGGGTCCTCTAAAAAACATTCAATGAGTTCTTCATCGGAGACCTCGCCGGGGTCGTCGCATTCCCAGGAGAGATCTTCCGCCAGGCTGTTTGCCCATGCGTAAGTGTATCCGTAGTTGTATTCCTGACCGAAAAGGAGCTGGTATGTCGTGAGCACCTGTTTCCATGTGCCGACGGAAGATACATTTATGAAAGCGACGCCGGAATCACGGTCCGCCCTGTCGCAGTAGTTTTCCGTCAGCACGAATGTGGATGGGGCACCAAGGATCATTCCGTTCAGCAGGATCTGTTTCTTTATGAACTCCTCTCTTGTCTCCGCGGGGACAGTCTTTTCGAACAGGAAGGTAAAGTCTCCCTCTTCCGTGCTCTCGCAGGAAGGAAGTATGTACTTATAGCTTGTGACTTCCCGGAACTCGGTTTTCACCTCTGTATATTCACGGTTCTCCGGGCCCTCATCCGACATCATTCCGCCTGACAGAGCCTCATCGCATTTTCCGATCCATTCTTCTATCGTTTCTTTATTGCGGTATTCTACATTCTTACGTATATCCAGAAATACTTCCCTTGCTTCCTCGATTTTTCCCTCGGAATAAAGGGTTTCCGCCTCCCTGAGTCTTTCCTCATACTTAATCCTTTTTTCCTGAAACCGTTCGTTTATCTTTTCTATTTCACGCGGCCACATAATGACTGCAGTGACGATCATTGCTATTCCCAGAAGCACGGCAATGATGACTGCAGCTGTGCGTAATGCTTTGTGCTTTCCTGAACCATTAATCATTTGTCCGCCCTCCTGCATTATCTGTACCGACGACCAGGACCCTGGCTGTGTTTATTTCCCGTTATCTTCACCATTGTTATCGTTATCTATAGCTTCTATGCACTGCTGGATCTTCGTCTCAACCTCTCTGCGCTGGTCAGGAAAAACATATGGTAATACATATTCAAGCTCACTTCTTGCTCTCTCATAATCCCCAGCATCTA
>CACZSC010000259.1 GCA_902783755.1 uncultured Ruminococcus sp.
CACAAGGAAGACAGCAGGTACTTCAAGGGGATCATTTGGACGTTCATCGCCCTTATAGCGGTCCAGTGCTTCGTCTTCCCCTACGGAACGGAAAACATTTTCCTCAGGATCTTTGAATCGCTGGAAGGAGCCGTCGTATTCGGCCTGCTCATAGCCCTTCTCTTCAATCTGGAAAAAGAAAGGTTCTCCCAGAACTGCCTGCTTGCCGCTGTGGCCCTGGAACTGATCGTGGCCGTCGAAAACACGATCATCCCCTTCGCAGCGGTCACGGAAGATTTCCAGCTGATCGACATTCCTCTGAACTACGCGTCGCTGTTCATGCGGCCGGTGCTGTTCGCGTCCCTTGCCCTCTCATACCGCGTATGGCTCAACATGAGAGGAAAGGCGATAGGGATCAGAAAGATCGGAAAAAAAGCGAAGGCCGACTGATACTGCCATCAATATCATTTATGACACACACCCGACTACGACCCACGGAAGGAGAGTAACATGAGCATAGCATTTCTCGTTCTCGGAGCCATAGCTCTGGCATTTTACATCCCGGAAAAGATCCGGGGATACACCGTCAAGGCGGTGTTCCTGAAAAGCGCGGTCTCGGTGCTGTTCATCGCCGTGGCCGTAACTGCCTGCTCGCGGGCCGTCATTTCCCCGTTTGTCATCATGGGGCTGCTGTTCGGGCTCCTCGGGGACATATGGCTGGATCTGAAATACGTTTTCAGGGAATGTGACACCCCCTTCACCTATGCGGGCTTCATTTCCTTCGGCATAGGGCACATCATATATGTGACAGGCCTTGTGATCCAGTACGGGCCGGGGCTCTACCTGCTGGCGGCCTTCGGGCTGGCGGCCGCCGGGGCGGCTCTCGTGGTGCTTCTTGAAAAGCCCATGAAGCTGTCGTACGGCAGTTTCAAGCCTACGGTCCTCATATATGTGTTCCTTCTGCTGTCCACCATGTTCACGTCAGGCGCCCTGTTCATACTTCAGGGCGGCACCGCCCTCCTCATATTCTTCATAGGAAGCATCCTTTTCACACTCTCGGACCTGGTGCTGAGCGGCACGTACTTCGGTGCGGGAAAGGAAGGCCCCGTGTATCTGATCCTGAACTATATACTGTACTACGGGGGACAGTTCCTCATCGCGTTCTCACTCACATTCCTAAAGTAGATCTCAGAAAGGCAGACAGCACTGTGAACGAATACATAGCATACTGCGGCCTCGACTGCGAGGCCTGCGAGGCAAGGACAGCCACCGTAAACAACGACGACGTACTGCGTAAAAAAGTCGCCGCCCTCTGGTCGGAGCTGAACGGCATCGAGATAACGCCGGAGATGATAAACTGCGCCGGGTGCAAGATAGAGGGAGCAAAATGCGTATTCTGTGATTCCCTCTGCAGGATAAGGAAATGCGCCGTGGAAAAGGGATACGCGACATGCGGCGAGTGCCGGGTGTTCGAGACCTGCGAAAAGGCAGCCATGATACTCGGGGACAACGCGGAAGCCCTCGAAAGGCTCAGGCGCATCTCTGCGGAAAAAAACAAATGAAAACGATCGATATATACGGAGACAATTTCACCGGCTCAGTGGCAGGCGTCAGGCAGGCCTGCCGGGCTGCGGTGCTGCGGGACGGGAGGCTCCTGCTCTCCTACGCGAAGGAGACGGACATCTACATGCTTCCGGGTGGAGGCCTGGAGGCCGGTGAAACCGACGCGGAATGCTGCGTTCGGGAAGCGGCGGAGGAGACCGGCCTCGTCATAGAAGTACAGTCCTGCGCCCTTGAGATCAACGAGTATTACGGGGACCTGAGATTCACCAGCAGATATTTCGCGGGGACCGTGACGGGACAGTGCGAAATGAAACTGACAGTGCAGGAAAAGGAGATAGGGCTGACACCCGTCTGGCTCCCCCTCAGTGAAGCCGCGGAGATCTTTTCGGAGCACAGGAGCCTCACGGCGGAGGACGAGGAAAAGCGCGGTATATATCTCAGGGAGCTGACCGCGCTCCTGGAACTGTTCCCCGGCATGATACAGGAAGGAGAAAAAGCATGAGGACTATAGAAACAGAAACCCGTTATGAATACAGGAAGCTGTTCGACGTGACAGTGGACAGGGAAAAACTGTACAGCGAGACCGTCGGAAAGGACGACTCCGGTAATCTCATATTCCACAAATCATCCACATACAACATGGGAAACGCATATTCCACATCTGACGAGTTCTTCTTCATAGATCCCGATGAATACAGGGAATATCTGGACGAGGCAAAAGAAAACAGACTGGTCTCCCCGTGGAAATACCGAAAGCTGCTGAAGGAGGCTGGCGCTCCCGAAAAGTCCCCCGGCAGGATCCGGTCATTTGAGACCGTGACTCTCCACATAAGCGGCATGCGGCACACCGGAGAGACAGAGATCACCATGAAAGGGCCGGAGGCTGAAGTGGCGGAATACCACATACAGTATTCCGGTCACGAAGACCGCCGGGTGCTGGACAGAAGCGCCCTGTGTCCCGAAAGCGACATACTGAAGCTGCTGAACGACTGCAGGCTGCTCTCCTGGGACGGGTTCCGCGGTTCCCATCCGAAAGGAGTCAGGGACGGCATCATGTTCACGCTGAAAGCCAGTGTAAACGGCGGAAAAAGCATATATGCCTCTGGATCCGAGAATTTCCCGAAGCATTTCCGTGAATTCAGGCAGGGGCTCCACGATATCCTCAGCAGCGGCGGGCAGGACTGACTCATCCATTCATAGTGCGGAGGTAAAATATATGATACTCAAGAAAACAAACGCGGTGCTCTCGCTGATCTCGGCGGCAGCGCTGCTGCTACATATGGGATACAACGCGTTCGCCTATATGGCCATGTACTACAATCCCACCCTGAAGGTCCTCACGGCCGTTCCTTTCATCACAGCCGCATGTCTGCATGCAGTGTGCGGAATGTGTGCGGTCTTCCTTCTGAGCGACGGAACGCGCCTCGACATCTATCCCCGGAAAAATGCGGGCACCGTCATACAGCGGGTCTCGGCCGCGGCCATATTCCCTCTTCTGATCCTCCATCTCAGGACTTTTGAGCTTCTGACGGAGACCTCCGGAAAGGGCGAGTGGGTCATCTTCGGCCTCCTTATACTTGCCCAGATCATTTTCTATGCCGTCGTAGTCCTTCATACCGCGGTATCGTTCTCTAAAGCTTTCGTGACGCTGGGATTGCTGACAGACGTAAATAAGAAGAAAAAGACCGACATTGCGGTCTATATCATATCCGGAGCCGTGCTCCTCATATCCGTCATCGCTGTGGTCAGGGGAGACCTGATCATGTTCCTCCCCAAATGAGGTGATCTCATGAAAGATGTC
>CACZSC010000260.1 GCA_902783755.1 uncultured Ruminococcus sp.
AATCTTAGAAAAGTAAAATAATAATTAACTGAAAATTTGCTGTCCAACGCTTTGTGTTTAAAGATTGAGATTACGGGCAAATCACTGTTTTATGAATACCGCACTGCATGCCCTTTTCGCGGCCAGTGCTAAACCTTGTGTTTTTTCAGATGTTCGCCGGCATTCAGTTTTGCCTGAGCCCTCGGAGGTATCGGCTTCTCCGGGATCTCTCCTGCTTTTTCGAGGGCGATCCTTGTCATCAGTGGCCCGGCAAGCTCGTAAATCAGGACTGCGAACAGGGCAACGTTCCTCACGATGATGCCGGACTCACCGAGTTCCAAAGCCTGCATGGACATTCCAAGCGCTACACCCGCCTGAGGGAGGAGCGTGATGCCCAGGTACTTGCAGATCTGCGGTTCACACCTGACTGCCCTTGAGGAGATATTCGCGCCGAGGAATTTGCCGGCGGAACGTGCGATTATGTAAACGATGCCTGCGACGATGACTACCCAGTCTCCGAAGACGCTGAATTCCAGCTCGGCTCCGGACAGCACGAAGAAGAGGACCATCACGGGCGCGGTCCATCTGTCAAGCCTGTCCATGAGTTCTTCGGAGAAACTGCAGAGGTTGCAGAACACCGTTCCCAGCATCATGCATACCAGCAGCGAGGAGAACCCTATCGTCACCGGACCTATGCGGAATTCCATCATGGATACTGCGACTGCAAGGAACACGAATGTCACTGATATGGAAAGCCTCTTGCTTCTCGAATGGAAGAACTGCTCGATAAAGTGGAACAACAGTCCGAGAACTGCTCCCGCGGCAAGAGATACGACGATTTCGATTAAGGGGTTTACCAGAAGGGAGAAGATGTCCACGTCCCCGTTGTCAAGGGCCTTGGCGACTCCGAAAGAGACCGCGAACACCATGAGTCCCACCACATCGTCGAGAGCGACGACCGGCAGGAGCATGCGCGTCAGAGGACCGTCCGCCTTGTACTGCTTGACGACCATGAGAGTAGCAGCCGGAGCTGTCGCTGCGGCGACGGCTCCCAGAGTGATGGCGCATGAAAGCGGCAGCTGCTCCGGGAACGCGAAGTGGAGTCCAACAAGAGCCGCATCCACGAGGATGGTGGCAGCCAGTGACTGGAAAACTGCTACGAACACAGCCTGTCTGCCTATCTTCTTAAGGCTGGACACACGGAACTCATTGCCCATTGACAGGGCGATGAATCCCAGCGCGACCTGCGATATGATGGAGTAGGCGGAAACGTCAGTATGTGAAATGAATCCAAGTCCGGGTACCCCCAGCCTACCCAGACAGTATGGGCCTATGAGGATGCCCGCCACAAGGTAGGCCGTTACGGCGGGAAGATTCCAGATTTTGGTAAGTCTGGACATGAGGAGCCCTGCAAAGAGGGCTACGGTCAGGGAAAGTAAAATCTGCATTTGTGTTGCCTCGAAAACAATGTGAAGCCGTTTGCCCCAGTAGTCAGGTCAAACGGCCCATTTGGTTCAGTATTTAAGAAGTTTTTCCACTGTCGCCAGCTTGATGCATGAACAGAGGATGTCTGTCGCCAGCTTCAGCTCGTCCATTTCCGGATATGTTGGCGCTATCCTGAGATTGCTGTCCTGGGGATCACGGCCGTAGGGGTAAGTGGAACCGGCGGGAGTGAGTGTGACCCCGACGGATCTCGCCAGCTGATATACTCTGCGGGCGCATCCGTTCTCGACGTACAGGCTGATGAAGTAACCGCCCCTCGGTTTGCTCCAGTGCGCGATGTCGTATCCGTCCAGCTTTCTTGCGAAGACATCTTCCACAAGCTCGAACTTCGGCCTGAGGATCTCGGCATGCTTCTTCATGTGCTCCCTGATGCCGTCCGTGTTCTTGAAGAACTTGACATGCCTCATCTGGTTGATCTTGTCATATCCTATGGTCTGTGTGGCGATGATCGGCCTGATCTGTTCCAGGTTCTTTTCACTGGCTGCCATGATGGCAAGTCCGGAACCGGGGAACGTGATCTTTGAAGTGGAAGCAAAATAGAAGATATTGTCTTCAGTGCCGTACTCCCTCGCGTAATCGAAGATGTTGGCCAGATGGGTCTGCTCGTCGTAAAGTTCGTGGACCGCGTATGCGTTGTCCCAGAATATCCTGAAGTCGGGCGCCGCGGGCTTCATGGCCGCCAGCTTGTCCACTATTTCGTCAGAATACGTGATGCCCTCGGGGTTGGAGAACTTCGGAACACACCAGATGCCTTTCACCGAAGGATCGGAGCAGGCTATGTTGTATACCTCATCCATGTCCGGGCCGTCTGCGTTCATTTTGACCGGCACCATCTCTATGCCCATCGTCCGGCAGATGGTGAAGTGCCTGTCGTATCCCGGGGAAGGACAGACGAATTTTATCCTGCCCTGGCGGGACCATGGTTCGTATCCTCCGGACACTCCGAAGAGCATTGCCCGCACCATCGTGTCGTACATCACGTTCAGCGATGAGTTGCCGAGGACCAGGATGCTGTCAGCCGGAAGACCGAGCAGGTCACCGAAGAGCTTCTTCGTCTCCGGAAGCCCGTCAAGTATCCCGTAGTTCCTGCAGTCGAGCCCGCTTTCGCTGAAGCAGTCGCCCCTGTCGCCTATTATATTGAGCATTCCGGATGAAAGATCCAGCTGAGCCTGGCTGGGCTTGCCTCGCGTGAGGTCTAGGGTAAGATTCATCTCGCCCCATTTGTCCAGCTTTGCCTGATGTTTTTCCTTGACCGCAAGAAGCTCCTCCCTGGTCTGGAGCGCGTACGGCGTCCTTACATTGTCCATGATAGTGTTGATCCTTGTTGAAAGCGAATTTTTGCATATTATATATCATCAAAATTCAAAAATCAACATTATATGCAATAAAATCGGGCAAAAATTGAAAAAATAAGTCGAAAAGCTTTCATTTTTGTGTCAAAGCCATCCGGATTTGAGCATAAGAAAAGCAGAGAAGCCGGAGCTCTCTGCCATCTCTTGACCCTGAAGGCCTGTGTTTTATTCCTCGGGTTCGAAGCCGTCTTTGGATTCACCGCACAGAGGGCATGTGAAATCTTCCGGCAGTTCCTCCCATTTCGTTCCGGGCGCGATTCCGTTATCGGGATCGCCTTCAGCTTCATCGTAGACGTATCCGCAGATTGAGCAAACGTATTTCATGTTCTAGTCCTCCCTGTATTTTTGTTCACCGAGATTATATCAGAATCTGCTGTACCATTCAATATGAATTTCGAAAATCACCGGGCAAGCTTCCCCTGCCAGGATCCTCGCCGGAACAGCTCCTTGTCGATATCGTTCGTGACCTGTGTCTTCTTCCGGCTCCACAGAGGGGCAACCAGTTTCCCTTCGGGGGCATCCCCGGTTATCCTGGCGATGCAGGTCTCCGCCGGCAGCACCTCCAGCTGGTCGCAGGTCACGCTTACGTATTCCATGGATGACATGGGCTCATATCCGCCCGACAGGTACATCCTCTCAAGTTCCGTTCCGCGGAGCACATGGAGGAGATGTATCTTCACCATGTCGGGCTTCAGGGCGGCCACGTCCCGGGCGGTTTTCATCATCGTTTCACGGTCTTCCCCGGGAAGACCGTTTATGATATGCACGCAGACGGTTATCCTCTTTGACATGAAGGCGAACCGTCCTTCCGCAGGGTACTCCGGATTCACCGTGTCCGCAAGCTCTTTTAGCTTTCCGTAGCCTTCCGTGAACTCTGCGAAAGTGTGGCATCTGTTGATCAGCCCGGCAGTCCCGTCATCCGAGGACTGAAGCCCAAGCTCCACCGTCACCGGGATGGAACCCGAGACTGCGGCGATCAGCGACAGCACGTATTCAGGCAGGCAGTCGGCACGGGTGGCGATGTCCAGCATGAGAGCGCCTTGCATGGATGAGGCTTCTTTCCATATGCGTTCAAGGGTACCGGCGTCAGAATAGGTATTGGTATTTGCCTGGAGATAGGGTATGAAGCCGGCAGGCTTCCATTTCCGCGATGCGGTCCGAACGCCGTCTTCATACTGCTCCGCGAGGGATCTGCCGCGGCTGCTGGAACTGCCCGCCAGGCAGAATATGCACCCTCCGGTGCCGCGGCTGCCGTCCTTGTTAGGACATGTGAATCCCGCGTCCAGCGGAACTTTGGCGACTTTTCCCCCGAAACGGGTTTTCATGTACCAGTCGTAGGTCATGTATCTCTTGTTGCTGTCGGAATAGATGTAGGGATTTGTGTCTTTCTGAGCCATTTCACGGTCCCCGCAGGTTTGAATAAGGTTATTGTGTAAAAAATCTCTTTATGATATAATACTGAAGAAAGGTCGGGATTGCAAGGGGGTGGCCCCCGGGTAATGGCCTTTCGTCAGTGATTGACGGAATTTGTCGGCAGAAAGGTGCTATATATAATGAAGAAGAATAAAGACAAACAGAACAGGAACGAGGTAGAGAAGGAAAAAGCCGAGAGCGTTCCGGTAGAGGAAATCGAGGATTACGATCCCGAGGTGTATGTCCTGACGGACGAAGAGGGCAAGGAGATGAACTTCGTGCTCCTGGGGACCCTCGAGGAACAGGGGGAGATATACCGCGCATTCGCTCCGCTGGAGGACGACGAAGGACAGTACGTTATACTCAAGGAGATGCCTGACGGCGATCTTGAGACCATAGAGGACGATGAGGAATTCGACAGGATCGCCGATATTTTCGATGATGAGATGTTCGATGTCCTGTACGATGACGAGGAAGAGACGGGGAAATAGTCCCGGATCAGCTGAATCAAATGTCCTGCGGGAAGCGAAATAGAAGCGAGTATTAAAACCCACTAAAGTGTAAAAAGGAGCCCGGGCTTCCGGCGCGGGATGCAGACCTCCCTCCAATGCCGTGAGACGCATTCTGCGCCGCCGCATTGACAGGACGCTGGGAGCAACAAAACGTCGGAGAGGGCACCATCCTTGCGAGAGCAGGGTTTCTATAATCTCGTTTGAAACGCCCCTGCGGGATATTTTTTGGAATAGACGGAGATGACATAGATATGCTTGACGTATGCCTTCCCGGCACAGGCGGGACCGTACCTAAACTGGACAGGTTCCTCAGCTGCTGCTATCTGAGATATGAGGGGACGGGCCTGCTGATAGACTGCGGTGAGGGGACTCAGCTCGCGGTCAAGAAGGCGGGGTTCTCCCTGGGAAAAATAAATACCATACTGCTGACCCATTTTCATGCGGACCATTGCAGCGGCCTTCCCGGCCTTCTGCTTTCCATGGGCAATGAAGGACGCACCGATCCGGTGACGATCCTCGGGCCCGCGGGCGTGGACGAGATAGTGAAAAACCTTACGTCGATCGCGCCGGAGCTGCCCTACAGGCTGAAGACCGTGGCCATGGGCGATCTGGACTCATGCTCTGCCGGAGCGTTTGATATCACCTCCTTCGAGCTCAGGCACTCGTGCCCGTGCCTGGGATACGATATAAGGATCAGGCGCGGTGGAAAATTCGATGTTGAGAAAGCGCGTGAAAACGGCGTTCCCCTGAGGCTCTGGAGCAGGCTCCAGAAAGGAGAAACAGTGGAAGGGTTCACGCCTTCCATGGTGCTCGGAGAGGCCAGGAGGGGGATCCACCTGGTATTCGCGACGGACACCCGGCCCTGCGAGATCATTTCCGTTATGGCGGCAGAGGCGGATCTTCTGATCTGCGAAGGGATGTTTGAAAAGGATAAGGCCGACCGGGCAAAGGAATCCGGACACATGACGATGGAAGAGGCGGCGAGGCTTGCAGAGAAAAGCGGGTGCGGGGAGCTGTGGCTCACCCATTACAGTCCCGCTCTTCCGGATCCGTCGGTCTGCTTTGCCGAGGCCCTTGCGGTTTTCCCTAATACCGTGCTTTCCAGGGACGGCGAGACAAAGACGATAAGGTTTGCTGATGACTAGTATAGATAAAACGCTGGGATTCATACGCGTGACAGCCTGCGACGGCGGCCTCGTGGAAGAACTGTCTGCTCTGGCTACGGCGATCGTCAGGGAGCACTACGATCCCATCGTCGGCAGAGAGCAGAACGACTACATGCTGGAGAAGTTCCAGTCCGTGGGGGCGATACGGGACCAGATCTCCCGCGGATACGAGTATTACCTTGTGAGAAATCAGGACGGAGACTGCGGCTTCATCGCGTTCTACAAGAGGCTTGAGGCCCTGTATCTCAGCAAATTCTACCTTGCAAAACAGTTTCGGGGACTCGGATACTCGCACATCATGCTTGATTTCCTGGCAAAAAAGGCGGCGGATATGGGAGTGAGGCGCATCGAACTCAACGTCAACCGCTTCAACGATGCTGTCCTCGTCTACGAAAAACTCGGGTTCAGGAGGATCAGGGAAGAGAAGAACGACATAGGACACGGTTACTTCATGGATGACTATGTCTACGCCCTCGATCTCATCTGAAATATAAACAAACTGACTCCGGCTTGCGGTGCCGGAGCATTACAAGGATGGTCATGAAATTATGAGAATAGTTGTTGCTGGATGCGGCCATATCGGTCAGAAACTGATAGCCAATCTGGTGGAGGAAGGCCACGACGTGGTGGTGCTGGACCAGTCAAGGGAAGTCATTTCCGAGATAACCAGCATATATGACGTCATGGGAGTCTGCGGGAATGCGGCGGACTATGAGACTCTGGCAAGCACGGGCGTTGCCCAGGCGGATCTTTTCATCGCGTCGACCACGTCTGACGAAATGAACATGCTCTCATGCTTCATCGCGAAGAGGATAGGAGCGCAGTATACGGTCGCCAGGATCAGGAACCCCGAATACAACGATGATTCCCTTGGATTCATGAAGCGCGAGCTGGGACTTGCGATGGCGATAAACCCAGAGGCTCTGGCAGCGAGGGAACTGTTCGATATCCTCAAGATGCCTTCCGCGGCGAAGATCGAGACTTTCAGCGGGAGGGCTTTCGAGATAGTCGAGCTCAAGCTCAAGGAGGATTCCCAGCTTTCGGGGATGACCCTGAAGGAACTGAGGATGCATCACAAGGCCGGGGTCCTAATCTGCACGGTCCAGAGGGGAAACGACGTATATATCCCCGGAGGCGATTTCATGCTCAAGAGCGGGGACAAGATAGGCATCACCGCATCCCCGGCTGAGATAGAGATATTCCTCAGACGCTTCGGGATGCTCAAGAAGAAGGCCCGTTCCGTAATGATACTCGGCGGCGGGAAAATGACATATTACCTCGGGAAGATGCTGCTCGCCAGCGGCAACCTGGTCACGATAATCGAAAACGACAAGAAGACCGCTGAAGAACTCAATGACGCTCTTCCCGGAGCTACGGTGGTCCACGGAAGCGGATCCCACAGGGAGCTGCTCCTGGAAGAGGGGATCGAGTCCATGGACGCGCTCCTCGCCCTGACTGGCCAGGACGAGAGGAACATCGTCATGGCCGCATACGCGGAGACCCTGAACGTTCCCAAAGTCATCGTGTCCGTCGACAGGGATGAGATGGCCGATCTGGCCGAAAAGCTCGGGCTCGATGCCGTCATCTCACCGAAACGGACGGTATCGGATGTCCTTGTGAGATACGCGAGAGCCCTTGAAAGTTCAAAGGGAAGCAACGTTGAAACGCTTTACAAGCTGATGGACGGTCTTGTGGAAGCCCTTGAGTTCAAAGTCCTGGCGGAGACCTCCGGTGTGACCGGAATACCGCTCAAGGACCTGAACCTGAAGGACAGCATCCTCATTGCCGGGATAGCCAGAGGCAGGAAGACCATAGTCCCGGGCGGCGACGATATGATCATGCCTGGCGACAGGGTCGTGGTCCTCGCGGCAGGTCACCACAGGCTTGCCGATCTTGAAGATATAACCGCCTGAGAGGTTTTTTATGAATCGCAGAATGGTTGTAAACACCCTCGGGAGGATAATCCTCATAGAGAGTGTCCTAATGTTCATCCCTTTCATGATCTCCGCGGGATACGGGGAATGGAATGCAGCGCTCGCGTTCGGGATCACGTTCCTTGCGGCCGGACTGGCAGGTTTCCTCACAGTGAGGATCACTGCGGAACATGACAGGGGGATACACGCGAGAGAAGGGTTCGTCATAGCGGCATTTTCCTGGATCCTGATGTCCCTTATCGGCGCGGTGCCTCTGGCCGTTTCGGGCGAGTTCCCGTCATATATCGACGCTCTGTTCGAGATAGTCAGCGGTTTCACCACCACGGGTGCCTCGGTGGTTAGGGATCTTTCCGCTCTTTCCCACGGCATCCTGTTCTGGCGGAGTTTCACTCACTGGATAGGAGGAATGGGCGTCCTTGTCCTGATGATGGCAATCATACCGGATGATTCCGGAAGATCCATATTCATAATGAGGGCGGAGATGCCCGGCCCCGTAGTGGACAAGATTGTGCCCAAGGTCAAGAACACCGCGAAGATCCTTTACCTCATATATTTCGTTCTGACCGCGGCCGAGGTCATAATGCTGCTCTTCGGCGGCATGGATCTGTTTGAGTCGCTTGTCCATTCCATGGGCACGGCTGGCACCGGCGGCTTCGGCATCAGGGCGGACAGTCTCGGAAGCTATTCGCCGTACTGCCAGTGGGTCATCACGGCCTTCATGCTGCTGTTCGGTCTGAACTTCAATCTGTACTACCTCATAATCGCCGGAAAGATCAGGAGCGCGCTCCGCAGCGAAGAGATGCATGTGTATCTCGGCATCGCAGTGGTCTCCACGACGATCATCGCGATAAACGTGGCGCGCATGTACTCCACGGTCGGCGAGGTGATTAGGCATTCGGCTTTCCAGATGGCGTCGATACTTACCACTACCGGATTCTCGACCGTCGACTTCAACCAATGGCCCGGACTGTCAAAGACCATACTGGTTGTGCTGATGTGCATAGGAGGATGCGCAGGGTCGACCGCAGGAGGCCTCAAGGTCTCAAGGGTGATACTTATCATCAAGGGCATAGGAAGCGAGATCAAGCATCTTCTTCATCCCAGATCCATCACCAGAGGCACTTTCGAGGGAAAGGGGATCACGAAGGAGCTAAGGTCGGGCGTCAATTCATATTTTGCCCTGTATATCCTGGTCTTCGCCGTGACCTTCATCATCGTTTCCTTCGAATCCTTCGATTTCGAGACCAATGCCACGGCGGTCATTGCCTGCATGAACAATATCGGGCCCGGTCTCGCTGGCGTTGGCCCCGCAGCCGGATACTACGACTATTCCGTGGTATCGAAACTGGTCCTCTCCCTTGCCATGCTGATGGGCAGGCTGGAGCTTTATCCGATCATTCTGGCCATGGCGTCGATAGGGAAGAGGAACATAGGTTCCGCCAGGCTGTCACAGACAAAACGGGCGGTCAGACGTTCCTGAGAATGACACATCCGGATCCGGTCACAGGCAAATGTGACCGGATTTTTGCCTGTCATACAAAAAATTTCGCAAAAAGAGAACAGTACGGGTGCCTGCAGAGGCTCGTGCACTTGATTTTTATGCACCGCGATGGTATAATTTTTCAGATTAATGTTTGATTATTACGCTTTATGATATGAGGAAAGGTCGGTAAAGCCGTGAAGAATAAGATAATTGCACTGGTCGTGGCGCTGTTGTGTCTGATCCCGACCGTAGTGGCAATAGTCAGTTACAACAAGACCCAGAACGCGCCGGTGGACACCAGCAACGCTCTGTCTGTGACGATATCCGACACCAGCGGTAAGGTATACACCCTTACGAAGGAAAAGGACGGGGACGAAGCCGACAGCCTGATCAAGTATTTCCTCGGACTCAGCGAGAAATCGACGAAGATCGTGGCGCTCCCCGATTCCCTTATGAGCGCGAAATCGTACAAGGTCCAGGTGGCTTCCAATCTCAGGCAGGAGAATTTCGAGTTCTATTTTTCTCCCGATCCGGCCACGAACTACTTTGTGAACTCCAAAGGCGCCGCATACAAGATGACCGAGGCTGACGCGACCGCGTTCATCACGTCAAAGTATGCGGAGAGCATATATGACAATTCGACCATTCCCACCCTGACCCTTTCCGGAAAGATCACTGTTTATCCGGACAGCGCCGAGTGGAAATACAAGAACTATACAGGTGCATATGTGGACGCGGACACATCCGAGCTGGTTGTGGAAAAGAACGAGGTCTACAGCATAGAGGGCGGTCTGGAGCTCAATTTCGACCTTAAGCCCGACTTCTCCGAGATCAAGGTGACAGACGCCGATTCCGGAAGCGTCCTTTACGATGGGACAGTCGAGAACATGTCCATCTTCACGCTGACATCCTCCAAGAAGGTCACGGTGGACGTGGTGGCGAGATGGTACGAGGATCCTTCAAGATCCTTCAGGGGAGAGATGAACTACGCATTCTCTGCAGATGTGCTCGCACCCGCTGAGTTCTATCTCGGGATAGCGACGCTTGAGGCCGGCAAGTTCACTGCAGTGACCGCACTGAACGTGACCGATCCTTCGCTCATAGAATTCACGTCATCCATGGACAATACTCCCGCGCTGACGTTCTATGATATAGGCGACAACAGGGCGGTGGCGTTCCTGCCGGTGCACGCCGACACTCCGACCGGGCTTTATACGCTTTCATTCAAATACGGAGGCATAACCCAGAACACGATCCTTACAGTTGAGAACACCGGCGAAAAAGTTTCATATTATTACGTACCGGAGGAAGTCGTGGCCGCATCGCGTTCAAGGACGGCGCTGGAGCAGTTCGAGAACGCCGTAAGGGAGATCACGTCCGGTTCGGAAACGGAACAGCTGTTCCACGGGTACTTCCTAGAGGGCGTGACGGGCGCCAGCCTCCAGAGAGGCTTCGGCCGCGACGTGTACCTCAACGGATCCCAGACAGTGACATACAGAAACAACGGTGTCGACTACGCGTCATATTACGACCTTGACGTGGTGGCATGCAACAGCGGCGTGGTCTGCTATTCCGGATACCTTGACTACGCCGGATATATCGTAGTCATAGACCACGGTCTCGGACTGAAGACCTGGTACTACAACATGGGCAGCGACGTTACCGTGAGCATCGGCGACAGAGTTGAAAGGGGACAGAAGATAGGCGTGACCGGAGATTCCGGATTCACCGGCTCCAACGGAGTCCACATCGCCATGTCGGTGGGCAGCCAGTTTGTGTCGCCATACGACACATGGCAGGACAGCCCCGTAGCAGGGAAAATCGTGATCGCGAAAGTCGACGAATGAACTGAATAACAGAAAAATACAGCCGCACGTCCGAAAAACGTGCGGTTTTCGTTGGGATCGTACCAGAAAAAGTACAAACATGCGGCAGAACAGAGTTTGTACCATAAATGGGACACATTTTTCTGCAGACTGGTGTATAATAGGTAAAAACAGGAAAAGCAAGGGGCAAAATCATGATCAATCTGATTGCAGGAAGGTCCGGTTACGGCAAAAGCGGGAAACTTCTCGAACTGCTGAAGGAAACGCTCCAGTATACGGACAGGAATACCGTGGTCATAGTTCCGCACCAGCAGAGCTATACATGGGAGGAAAGGATAGCTGCCATGTTCCCCCCGTCATTCAATCTCAGGTGCGAGATAACCACTATCCCGAATCTGTACGGCACCATATGCAGGGAGTTCGGCGGTATCGGCGACAGAGTCATAGACGACGGGGAAAGGATCCTTCTGGTATGGCGCGCCATGATGTCTGTCAGGGAACAGCTCAGAGTTTTCAGGAGCGGTTACGACGACAAGAACCTTCCGGTGCTTCTGAAGGCCATAGATGAACTGAAAAAGGGCGGAGTGGCCCCCGCAGAGGCGGAGGAGGCCCTCAGGAGGCTCGAGGAGGAAAACTCGGTCACCGGCCTGCGTGACAGGCTGCATGACGCAGTTCTCGTTTACGGGGCCTATGAGAGGATCCTTCATGAGGAGTTCGTGGACCGGACAGACCTTCTCTCGACACTGTCAGACCTTATCCGGGAAAAGGACTATTTCAGCGGGAAGGACGTCTTCATAGATTCGTTCTCGCCTTTACTGGGCGTCGAGGAAAAGATCCTTTCAGGCATCATGAACCAGGCTGAGAACGTATCCATAACTTTCACCTGTCCCAGAAGGGAAGAGGGGGAGGATTATGAGATCCAGTTCTATGAGTACAGAAGGTTCCTCAGAGTATGCAGGACGACCGCGACCAGACTGGGCAAGGAGATCCGGATGATCTGGCTCAGCGAGGACAGACGGCATGTCTCCGACGAGCTCAAGGGTATAGAGAATTTTATCTTCGACTACGGATTCAAGGCGGAATCCAAGCTGATGCCGGGAGGATCCCTGTCAGAATCCGTAAGGATCGTGGAGTGCTCGGACAGATACGATGAGGCCGAGGCGTGCGCCGCGATAATCGAGAAACTGCTGCGGGACGGCTACAGAAACCGCGAGATAGCTGTGGTGGCGGAAAACATATACAGCCGCGAGGGCATTATCGATACGGTGCTCAGAAGGCACGGAATATCCTGCTATATATCTGAGCCCAGGGTCATATCCACCACTCCCGCGGTAAGGCTGGTACTTGCAGCCCTCAAGATCACATACAGCGGATGGCAGCGGGAAGACGTCATCAAGCTGATAAAGACTGGCATGGCAGCGCCGGAAGGCGGGAGCAGGCCCGGGACGGGTGCCGGCGGTTTTGAGCCGGAATACTTCGAGACCTACACAGGCACCTGGAACATACACGGCAAAAGAGCCTTCTGCAGCGGAGACTGGACTATGAACCCGAGAGGGTATCAGGAACAGTTCACCGACGATGACAGAAGGGTGCTGGGATACGTTAATTCCATGAAGAACAGGCTCATACCGCCCGTGGAGGAGTTTTCCTCCGTGTTCGGGGAACACGGTACTGCTCCGGTCAGGGAGATCGCGGAGGCCGTGGTGAGGCTTGCTGAGAAGTACAATGTAAAAAAGGCTCTTGACAGGACCGCCGCCGCGTACAGCGCGATAGATATGGAGGCCGAGGCGGAAAGGACGGTCGCCGGATGGAACGCGGTGTGCGACATACTTGACAAGATGGTGGATCTTCTCGGAGACACGGTGCTGGATGCGGCGAGGTTTGCCGGGCTGTTCGCGAAGGTGGCCTCCACGATGGACAGAGGCACCATACCCACCGGACTGGATGAGGTCATCCTGTGCAGCGCACCTTCCATGGGATTCGATTCGGCAAGGTGTGTCATCGTCCTCGGGTCCGTGGCCGGAGAATTTCCCGGGACCGGGACCGAGGGGAAGTTCTTTTCCGACAGGGACAGGCAGATCATGGAGAAGGCAGGGATGACTCTGGACATCCCGGACGACAGAAGACAGATCTCCCGTTCGTATTTCGACTATTACAGGGCCGTGACGGCCGCTGAGGAAAAACTGTATATAATGGTGCCGGGCGGATTCGAGAAAGCCTCAGACGGTGCCGCCAGGATATGCAGCATACTTGAAAGCTCAGGCATAAACTGCAGGACGAAGTTCTCATCGCTACCGCTGGAAGACGTGGTATACAGCCTGGCGGGAGCAGAGTACCAGCTTTCGAGAAGACCGGAAGGCCCCGAAACGGAGGCTCTGAGAAAACTCATAGCGGACCGAGGCAGAGGCGCAGGCTTCGACATCAGCCTGACTGCGGATGAGGAAAGGGTGCCTTCATATTCAGGCGAAACTCTCAGCCTGTCAAACACGAGGATTAATTCGTTCGCTGAATGCCCGTTCCAGCATTCATGCAAATATACGCTGGATCTCCAGCCACCTGCGGATTCAAAGATAGAGAACAACGACATAGGCACTTTCGTGCATGCCGTCCTCGAGAGGTTTTTCGAAAGCACCTCAGGCAGCGGAAGTGACCCGACGGTCCTTACGGATGATGAGGTCGACTCCATCTCTTCCGGCATAATCGAAGAATATGTGGAGAATTTCGCGGGCAATTCCGGAGTGTCCAGGGAGAACGGAAGACTCGACTACCTGTTTGAGAGACTTACCAGATACGTCCCGCTGTTCGTAAAGGGTGCCATCAGGGAACTGAAGGCCGGGCCTTTCAAACCGTCGGCATATGAACTGAAGATCAGCAGTAACGACGGCGACGTGGAACCGGTGCAGTACGGCCTCGACGACGGGCTCGTGGCGGAACTGGTCGGAAAGATCGACAGGGTGGACGAGTTCGAGTCCGAATACGGTAAATATCTCAGGATAATCGACTATAAGACGGGAAATGCGGAATTCAGGCTCGACGAGGTCCTGAAGGGTCACAACATACAGCTCCTTGCGTATCTCTTCACCCTGTGGAAAAGGCGCTGGCACGCGGACGGAGACCGTGAAGTGCTTCCCGGTGGAGCATACTATCTTTCGGTAAGTACGAAGGCTGACAGCCAGCCCAGAATGGTGAGCGGTGACGAAGCGGAACAGATAGTTCTCGGCAAGGTCAAAGCGAACGGTATCAGGCTGGATACGGAAGAAATGCCGTCATCCGGTGAAAAAGGCGTAGTTTCCATGAGCATGGACGAGATACTGGAGCTGTCAGACAGCTTAGACAGTGTGGTCAGACATATAGGCGAGGGAATACAGCAGGGTGTCGCCGATGCCAGTCCGGTCAGGTTCCGCAGGGATCTGCCGTGCAGATACTGCAGGTATTCCTACGTATGCAAGCTGAGCAGGGAAGGAGGTGCGCTCTGATGGAATTTACTTCATCTCAGAAACAGGCGGTTTTCTGGAAGGGAGGCAACCTGCTCCTGTCCGCTGCAGCAGGCAGCGGCAAGACCCACACTCTCATCGCCAGGATCACCGAGCTCATAAAAAGCGGTGACGCGGAGATGTCGGAGATCCTGGTGGTCACATTCACGAGAGCCGCAGCGGCGGAACTCAAGGTGAGGATATCCGCGGCCCTGTCGGAGGAGGCGAAGGATCCCGCAAACAGGGAAGCACTCAGCAGGATAAGCGCGGCGCTGTCTCAGGTGCCTTCAGCTGACATAAGCACCATACACTCATTCCTTTACAGAAATCTGAAGCAGTACTTCCCGCAGGCTGGATTCCCGTCGGACGCCACCCTGAGGGAGGAGGGCGAGATCGCGCCCATCAGGGCTGATACGATGAAGGAACTGGTGGACGAGCTTTATTCCGGGCACGGCGAGAAATACGAGAGATTCATAAGACTGTCCGACGCTCTGGGACGGACGGGCGACGAGCAGTCTATAGACAGGTGGCTGCTTGAGACGAACGCGCTGCTGCTTTCCCACGGAAAGAGCCATGAGGAGCTGCGCGGATATGCAAAGACTCTGGACGGTATCGCCCGCGGCAAGGATATACTGAAGACGGACTTCGGAAAAGTGATCGCGGACGAAGTGATCCGGGTCTCGGAATACTACATCAGAGCAGTGACTGAGTGCCTCGGTGATATCGCGGACGACGGATATGTCATGGAACGGTACGGCCCGGAGGCCGAGAACATAACCGGATATCTCAGGGCAGTGTCAGACTGCGCGAGGAAGAGAAGGGGTTTCGCGGAACTGAAGAAAGCACTCGATTCATATGAAAATGCCCTCAAGGGCAGGGTGCAGGGTGCTCACAGAACAGAAGCTTCCGTCAGTTTTATGGAGGTCAGGGCCGGATTCGTTGAGGATTTCAAGGCCCTGAAGAACAGGTACTTCTCATTTGACATCAGTACCGAAATGGAGAACGCGGCGCGTACCGCGGAACTGCTGAGAACCGCGGCGGACGTGATAACCGAATACCGCAGAAGGTTTGAGGCCAGGAAAAAGGACATATCGGTCGTCGAATACAGCGATCTTGAAATGATCTCGAAAGATCTTCTGGAGGATGATAACGGGGATCCTACTCCGGTCGCGAGGGAGATCGGAAGCAAATACAGATATATTTTCATCGACGAATACCAGGACACTAACTACGTCCAGGACTCCATATTCAGAGCAATCTCGTCAGATGCGAGAAGGTTCATGGTGGGAGACATAAAGCAGGCGATCTACCGTTTCAGAGGCGCTGACCCGTCAGTTTTCGCTGAATACCGCACGAGGTGGAAGACTATCAGGGATTCCTACGGAGAGGAAGAAAAGTTTGCTGCTGACGGCGGACGGTCCGTATTCATGAGCGAAAACTTCAGGTGCGACGGGCCCATAATAGAATTTGCGAACTGCGTATCTTCTGCGGTGTTTCCGTACGGAAAGATCAATTATGTTGACGATGACCGCCTGGGATTCGCGAAAGACATGGGCGAGAGGACCGGATCGCCGGTCGAGGTGTGTCTGGTAGACACGTCCGGTAAAGATCCCGAAAACGAACAGGAAGATCCTGAAGCTGAATTCGTTGCCGAGAGGATCTCGGCGCTGCTCGGGAGATACAGCGGACCTGGCGGAACACAGATCAGGCCGGGAGATATAGCGATCCTGCTGAGAAGCGGAAGAAGGGAAGGCATGGCCTTCCGCAGGGCCCTTGAGAAGCGTTCCATACCGGTGGCGCTGAAAACAGGCATCCCCCTTTCATCATCTCCCGCGGTGATGCTTCTTCTGTGCATACTGAATTTCGTGGACAA
>CACZSC010000261.1 GCA_902783755.1 uncultured Ruminococcus sp.
CTGCACGTGACAGGCGGCGCCAATGCCGCAGAGATATACGGCAGGATCCTGGAGCTCACGAGAGAGAAAAACCATTGCATAATCAGGCTTGACGACTGCTGGAACAGCGAGCAGATAATACGCCTGATACAGAGACTGGACAAAGCGGAGTATTCGGTCGTGAATCTCCGCGGAAGATGATCGGCAGACGAAGAAAGGATAGTCACATGCAGGAAAAGAAGAGAATACTTGTGGTCGAGGACGAAAAGAACATCGCGGCCGTACTGGCGTACAACATCAGGAAAGAAGGATATGAATGCGAGATCGCATATGACGGCGAGACAGGTCTTGAGAAGGCTCTCGAAGGATCTTTCGATCTGGTGCTGCTGGATATAATGCTGCCGAAGATGAACGGGTTCGAGGTTTGTGAGAAGATCAGGTACAGGAGCGAGGTGCCGATCATCTTCGTCACGGCCCGTGAAGAGGAAAAAGACAGGATACTCGGGCTCGAGACCGGCGCCGACGACTATATCACGAAGCCCTTCTCATTCAAGGAACTCATGGCCAGGGTCAAGGCGAACATAAGAAGGTCCTCCGGCGAGATCGCAAAGGCGGTCGAAGTGGAGGAAGCTCCCATCTGCGTCGGCGATCTGGTGATCGACAAGACCAGGTTCTCCGTGAAAAAGAACGGAGAGGAAGTCGAGCTGTCCAGGAAGGATTACGATCTGATCCTCTTCCTTGCGGAAAACCTTGGAAAGGCATATTCCAGGGAAGACCTTCTGCAGAGGATATGGGGATACGACAACTATTACGGGGATATCCGCACGGTCGACGTGACCGTCAGCAGGATCAGAAAAAAGATAGAAGTGGATCCGGGTCAGCCCGAGTATCTGCTGACAAGACGCGGCATAGGATACTACCTGAACGACATACCGCCTGTCCGAGAGGAAAACTGAGATATGCTTAAGAGCCTGTATTTTAAAGTGGTTCTTATCCTGCTCATATTCGTGGTGGCGGTGATGTGCGCGGTGGGAGCAATACTGATGAACGGTGTCACCTCGTTCTTTGCCGACGGATTCGAAAAGGAGATGCAGAGCGGATTCTCGGAGGAGGGCGCCTTGCTTCCGGCTCTCAAAGAGGCGGCGCAGACGGACAATTATCCATACGAGATGAAATCCGTACTGGCGTCATTCGGATCCACACTGGGAATAGACCAGTACAGGAACTACTACATTCTTGACTCCTACGGGGAGGCAATAACCGGTTCGGATTCCTCGCTTGCGGAAAATCTGGCGGTAACGACCAATATCCTGAACGCAGTGTCCGGCACTGCGCAGAACAGGTCGTACAGCGGCACGGATTATGCCGACTGGGCGGTAAGGATTCCGGTGAAAAACGACGGATTCTGCATAGTGTATGTCAAGGATTCCCTCGAGGAAATGAGGAGCATGAACGGAATGCTGCTCTCCATCATCATCCAGGCGCTCATTATCGGGGTGCTGATCGCGGTAGTGCTTTCCTTCTTCCTTGCAAAATCCATTTCATCACCTCTGCAGAGCCTGACTCACGGAACACAGCTCGTCGCATCGGGCGAGTTCTCGGAGGAGATAGACGTCAAGTCCTCGGACGAGATTGGTATCCTGGCCGAGAACTTCAACGACATGAGACTCAAGCTTAAGAACACGCTCGAGGAGGTAGAGGGCGAGAGGGAAAAGCTCGATACGGTGCTGACATGCATGAACGACGGAGTCGTGGCTTTCACTTCCGAAGGAGAACTGCTGCACTGCAACGAAAGTGCAAGATCCATACTCGGAGACTCCGTAAACGGAGGACGCATCACTCCCGAAGAGTTTTTTGAAAAACTTGAGCTTCCTCTCACTGAGAGCAGGGGAAAGATCAGCCTGACGGAAAAGATCAGGGAAGAATCCAACGGCGGCTACGTTTTCCGTGACCGTATATGCGGAGACCGGGTATACGATGTCAGCTATGCGGTGACGCACGATTCGGATACCAGCTCTTCCATCGCAGGGTACGTGTTCATCATACATGACGTTACCGGAAGGTATGAGCTCGATGAGAGCAGGCGTGAGTTTGTGGCGAACGTGTCACATGAGCTGAAGACTCCTCTCACCTCGATCAAGGGCGCGACCGAGACCGTGGTCCGCGATCCGGAGATGGACGATGAGACAAGACAGTATTTCATGGATATGATACTGTCCGAGAGCGACAGGATGACCAGGATCGTGTCTGACCTGCTCGTACTGTCCAGACTGGACAACAAGAGGACGAAGTGGAACATAGAGACATTTGACTTCCGCCAATCCGTAAGACGGCTTGTCGATGTTATGAGGCCGGAATTCGAACAGCGCAGGCATGAGGTTTCATTCGGCGCTGAAAAAGACGTTCCTTCCATCACAGGAGACCGTCAGCGCCTTGAACAGGTCATAGTTAACGTGCTCTCTAACGCGATCAAATATACCCCGGAGGGCGGTCATATAGACATACAGGTGGGATCTACCAGATTCGATACTGTGGTGCTTCTGGTGTCGGACAACGGCATAGGGATACCCGAAGAGGATCTGAGCCACCTGTTCGAGAGATTCTACAGAGTTGAAAAATCAAGAAGCTCCGATGCGGGCGGCACGGGCCTCGGCCTGGCCATCGCGAAGGAGCTGGTGGAGGCTCACGGAGGAACCATAAGCATGAACAGCAAGGTGAACGTCGGGACCACGGTCAGGATAGAGCTTCCCATAGAATGCAAGATAAAATCAGAAGGGCAGAATCAGATATGACGGGTGAAAGACCCAAACTTGTCAAACATCTTCCGCTGATGCTGATAGCGCTGCTGTTCGCGGCGCTCATGCTGCTCACCGCAATCCTCATTGGGATGCTCAGCGGGGACCTGGAGAGATCTGTGAATCTGCCGAGAAGCGGCGGCAGCACAGGCGCTCTGTCGGAAGCCGGCCTTGCTGAAACAAGGATGTCAGTCCTTCCCGAGTTCATCGGAGTATCACTGCCTGACTCGAGGAGATGCATCATAGGAAACAGCAATACCGCGTATGCGTTCTATTCGGGACTCTGCGGTTATCTGTCCGACTATCTGTCTTCAGACAGAACGGAGGAGATCACCGCGGAGAAATGGGTGAGCTATGCCCTGGCAGACAACTCCGTCTTTCTCCGGTTCCACTGTGAATTGCCGGGCGCGGCGGTAGGCAGCCTCGCAGGACTTGTTTCCGAAAGATCCGAAAGCCGCGAACCGGCAGGCGGGCTCATATACGAAATGATCCTCATACCGTCGACCGAGAATTCGGAGATGTCAAAGCTGGCTGTGAGGTCACTGGACGGGAAGTGTACGGAATATATACTGGACGAACAGTCGGAAAAGCTGACGCCGGAAGCAGTCTCGAGGATATCCGGAGCCTACTCGTTCCTTGACCAGACTTTCATTTTCGCCTGCGAGAAAAGCGGATATTCATACCTGTCCCCTACGGAGCCTGTGATCCTGGACCCGGTAGTAACGAGAAACATAATCATAACAGACAGCACCGCACAGTTCCTGATGCAGAAAACGGCGGACGTCACGAAGCTGATACAGGTGTTCTCCATGAACCCGGACAAGCTGCTGAGTTCCAGGTCGGACCAGTCCGTGCAGATGGCCTCTGACAGAAGCGGGGTGCTGAGGATCTACCCGTCAAGCATCGAGTTTCAGGCGGCGGATGACGCGGCGAACGACATTTCGAGCTTTGTCGGGAATGTCGAGAAAATCGGGATATCCGAATATGTGCGGGCCGTCTATTCGATCATATCTTCCATCAAGAACATGGGCACCATGTATACGGGGGGAGAGTGCGATATAAGGCTGGCAGGGATCAGTTCATCCGGAGAGCAGACGGAACTCGTTTTTGACTACTATATAGACAATTTAAGGATAACCGGTATCGGCCATGCGGTGACAGCAGTGTTCAGCAGGGCAAAGCTGGTGTCCTTCAAACTGCATACGATCTCCGCAAAAGGACTCGGCGCGTTCAGCGAGTCGTTTTCCGAATGGTGGTTTGATGACGTCACACTCCGGAATTTCAGGAACGTAAGGTCCGTGAGCCTTGTTTACAGGGGCAGCTTTGTCAAGGAATCCCTGTCAGCGGAATGGGCGGCCCTGGCCGAATAAGGGGGAAACATGGAACACAAGAGAGTTATACCGGTGCTTGTGGCGGTTCTTGTGGCCGCATGCATTGTGGTATCTGTGATAATCATTTCAAGGTATAACCAGACGAACTTCGTGCCCGTGGATTCCGTCAACTCCATAGTTTCTCTGCTGGAAAGCGACGGTATAACGGTCGATAGGGCGTCGGTGAACAGGGAGATCGTAAGAGGAACCGTGTACAGGTGCGAGTCCGCGGGTTACGGTTCAAAAGTGGCGGAGCTTCTTGACGTTGGAGCTGTCAAATCCACATATGTGACCCCCAGCGGTGAGGCGACCGTGTTGGAAAACGGAGGTATCATAGTTTTCGGCAACGATTTCTCGATCAAATACGCCAAAAACGGAAATGCCGGTGAAGGCGGGACCCGTTCCGTGTCCCCGTTCGAGGCCGGCATAGGCGAGTATTCAGAGGATTGGGCCGAGGCAGCCAAAGCAGCGAGGGAGTTCATGAACCGCGGAAGCAGTGAATTCAAATCCGTGGGCCGGATAGAGCTTGACACGGTGGTCCAGGGCGTGACAAAAAGCGGCCAGGATTTTTACGTGACGTGCACCAGGACCCTTGACGAAGTCGAGGTGACCGGAAACGAGATGCTCTGTGTGGTGAGGTCCGGAGAGGTCGTGGAAGCGGAAGGAACCTGGAATTTTCTGGTTCCGGGCAGCACCTACTCAGTGCGGATGATCGATGTTCCCAGCGTCCTGTTCAACGCGAGGGGAGACATCATTTCCGGCGCGGGCGAAGGAACCCCGGTGAAAATCGAGCGCATCACCAAGTGCTACACCCTGCTGTATGACAGCGAAAGCAGCGGATTCTTCCTGATACCGTGCTGGAAAATCGATACGGATGTGGCCGGCGAGTACGTTTATAACGGCATAAATGGTGAATTTTGCACAAAAAAATGATGGTCACACTCCCCCTTCTGTAATATATTGTGCCATCATTTATGAAAAATATGAAAATACTGTAAAATACCTATTTTATTTTAATTGTCAAACTGGTATAATCTTCCTTGCGCCAAAATGACGGCCGGGCGATCCGGCGGGGTTTTGACGTCGAAGAGCCTGTTAATGATATGAAAGGCAAAAACCTTCAGGTATGAAAAAAATCGTAATCAACGGCGGTCACAAACTGACCGGCGAAGTTGAGATCTCAGGATCTAAAAATGCGGCGCTGCCCATTATCTACGCCTGCGGGCTGGTAAAGGGGAAGTGCGTGCTCGAGAATATACCCGAGATCTCGGATATCACGTATTCCTTTGAGATACTCAAAGGGATCGGAGCCAAGATCAAAATGCTCGACCGGACGACATACGAGGTCGACTGTACCGATATACAGCCCTGCTGCTCGGATTATGACATGGTCAGAAAGATCCGCGGATCGTACTACCTTCTCGGCGCGGAATTCGGACGTTTCGGAAGATCCAAAGTCGGGATGCCCGGAGGATGCAACTTCGGAGTCAGGCCGATCGACCAGCATATAAAGGGATTTGAAGCACTCGGCGGAAACGCAGTAACAGAGGGCGGATACGTCGAGATCACTTCCGAGAGCGGCGCAAAAGGCGCCAACATCTACTTCGACGTGACGAGTGTCGGCGCGACACTTAATATAATGATAGCAGCGGCAGTAGCGGACGGTGATACCGTGATCGAGAATGCCGCAAGGGAACCGCACATAGTAGACTGTGCGAACTTCCTGAACACCTGCGGCGCAAGGATCAGCGGCGCGGGCTCCGATGTGATCAAGATAAAGGGAGTCAAGGAACTTCACGGATGCACCTATGCGATAATCCCCGACATGATCGAGGCGGGATCTTTCCTCGTTGCCGCTGCGGCTACAAGAGGATGGGTCAGGGTAAACAACTGTATCCCGAAGCACCTTGAGTCCATAACTGCGAAGCTCGAGGAGATGGGAGCCCAGATCGAGGAATTCGACGATGCGGTCCAGATCTCATGCGAGGACGTGGAACTGAAGAAGACAAACGTCAAGACACTTCCTTATCCCGGTTTTCCGACCGACATGCACCCGCAGATGTCCGCTCTTCTGTGTACCGTTAACGGGACGAGCTATATAAACGAGGGCATATACGAGAACAGGTTCCGCTATGTTGAGGAACTCAAGAGGATGGGCGCCAAGATCAAGGTGGACGGCAGGATCGTCGTGATCGAAGGCGGCACGCAGCTGTCGGCCGCTCCCGTGGAAGCTACCGATCTCAGAGCCGGCATTGCGATCATGATAGCGGCGCTGGCAGCGAACGGACAGACGGAGATCTCCGAGATCAGCCGTATCGAAAGGGGATATGCAGATATCTGCGAAAAGATGCGTTCCCTCGGTGCGGACGTGAAGAAGGTCGATTTGCCCGATCCGGTAGATACCAGGATAGCGAACTGAACAGAATATGGGAAAAGGCGGAACTTCCGCCTTTTTTGGACGATATGGAAAAAGAAAAGACAAAGCTGAAACTGGATGACCGGCTTAAAAGCGCCGCGGGATTCATAAGACAGGGAGCTGTCGTTGC
>CACZSC010000262.1 GCA_902783755.1 uncultured Ruminococcus sp.
AGGGAGAAGCCTAAAATAGCTTCAATAAGGAAGCAATTCCTCCCCCACCTGTAGAGGAAGGGGTGTCCTTGCTGTTTTTTCGATGAAAAAAAGAATAATCACTATGCTGCTCTGTGCGGTGATGCTCTCAGGGCTGATCCTGTCAGCGGCAGCGGCGGACAGCAGCGATCCGTACAGGACCGGAGACGTGGCTGTCCCGACCGGATGGGACTATATCGAAGTCTCGAACAGGAATGAACTGATCGACGCTCTTGAAAAGCATAAATGGTGGGAGAACGACTATCGCCCCCAGTCATGTTTCATAAGACTCACTGCGGACATAAGCGTCGGGAACTCCGAGGTCGGCCGGGAGCCTGCCCTGATCTATGCCTGGGCCGGCACCACTACGACGCTCGATCTTAACGGACATCAGATACGCGGGACGATCATGGCCATGGACGATGAGTTCAACAAGGCGTGGGCCACCCTGAATATCAACCTGCAGTACGGTGCCGTCAGGGAATTCACGTTCCGGATCACTGACTCGGCCGGCGGAGGCGGCGTTTCCCTCAATTCAGGGCAGTATTGCGACGGCCCCGCCAACGCGGTCAGCATAAACGCCACGTATATACGCGATGTTGCTAACATACCGGGAGAACGGGTCACATATAAAGACGCCATCCCGAAAGTAATAATCGACGGCGGATCCTACTATATGTACACGGAAAGCAGGAATTTCATAGTTACCGACGTCCTGCTGGGCGAAATGCAGGGCCTTGATTCCAACGGTGATCTTTACTGGGACGCGAGGAACCCGTACACCCGCTCCGCCGTAGGGTTCACAGGGTGCAGACCGGTGATCAACAGAGGACATTTCACCGCGAAATGCTTCTGCCGTGACAATATATTCGACAATCACTGCAGAAAATACGTTTCATCCATCGGACTCGGAGATCTCACCGCCGCGGATAATCTCAATATAAACGGAGGGGACTTCGACGGCGACGCGTTTTCGGTCTACTTCTATTCCCACGGAACTGACAGTCCGGACGGGGTGCCGATTCCCGTTCTGAACGGAGGGACCTACAAAGGCGGTATCATGCTGTGTTCCACGATCTACACTTACTGGAACAAGATTAACCACAACTGGGAACTGGACCCGAACAGCAAAGACCTGCCTGTAAGCAGGATACTGCCCGACAACGCGAAGATGTACATGGACGGAAAGCTTGTGGATCCACGGAACACCGATTTCGAGGACATAGGACTGCCTCACGACATCACCATTGAAAGTGCTCCGTTCCTGACCGGGGCGCAACTCGCAGAACCGGACCTCCTTACGGGACGGTCCACGGCTATCTACCTAAGTTACAACAAGACGCCGGATTATGTCGAGGTACAGCATCTGGAAACCACCATACGCGGCGGTCAGGAGATCCAGGCCTGGACGAGACTTGAAGGATCTAATTACTACAAGATGCCTGCCGGAAGCGGCTGGGATTACCGGGCATATATCCCCGGCAGGACATCCGGAGGCACGGAGATTGTCCGGGTGACAGCCGGATTCGGTAATATCCGGGTGGATTCCGAGCCATTTGAGATCCGGTGGATCGATACGCCGGATTACGCCTTTACTGTTGGACCCGAGGTGATCCCCGCCACGGAAAACGAGTCCTGCAAGATCATATTCAATTTCAATTACCCTGATATGCTGGAAAGATGGAGCCTGAACAAGGATATGCACAGGGATCACTGGTCCAGTATGGAAGGCATCGATTACCGGACGCCGGACCAGACCGGCGACGGAAACTACTGGATATATCTGACTGAGCCGGCAAACGCCGGTGAAGACGTGTCAATATACTGTATTTTCCTTGAATACAGCACCGGCACGTCAGATACGAAGACGGTGTATTCGGAGGAGTTCACCGTGACCCGCGACATGCTCGATTACAGCCATGTGCACAGCTGGTCAGGAACATGGGACTACTGTGATGAGAACGGCCATGCCAGGATCTGTGCTTCCTGCGGAAGCCTGTCCGATATCATTCCCCACAATCCCGGCCCCGCAGCCACCGAGGAAGCGCCCCAGGTATGCACGGATTGCGGTTTCGTCATCGTGCCGAAACTGGACAAGGGCCAGACCGAGATCCTCGTGACCGATCCGGAGCAGGGAAGCCAGGGCACGGAGTCAGGCACGCAGCTTGAGGGGGTGTCTTCCTGGGCAAAGGAAGAAGTGGAAGCCGCTGTCAAGGCGGGACTTGTCCCCGAGGAACTCCGGAAGGACTTTACCTCTCCTGTGAAGAGAGGACAGGTCGCGAAGCTCTTCATCAATCTGCTTGAGAAAGCCTCAGGCAGCACGGTATATGAGATCATATCAGCGAAAGGTGTCTCGGTAGGAGACAACGTGTTCACCGACACGGTGGATCCCAATGTTCTCGCTGCCAACGCCCTCGGGATAATAAAGGGAACGAGCGCTACCAAGTTCACTCCTGACGGTAATCTGAAGAGAGCACAGATAACTGCGATAATCAACAGGATCGCAGGGGTCATGGGCCACCAGACTGAAGGCTACACCCATGATTTTACGGATATAACTGACAATTACGCCTGGGCGGATCCTGAGCTGGGATGGTCCGTGTACAACGGCATCATCAAGGGAGTCGGCAACAACAAGTTCAACCCCGGAGGGGATCTGACGGTGGAACAGGCGATCCTTATAGTTTACAGGGCATATAACGTCCTCAAATGACCAGACGGGACAGCATTAATACAGAATGCAGAAAAGGAGCAGCGTGCCAGCGTACGCGGCTCCTTTTTTCACGGAAAAAAGCAGCAACGAAAAACGCTGCTGCGGTAATCGTCATGTTTTACTTGCGGCTGACGGTCAGCCCGTGATCCTCGAGATCTCGTCGAGAATGATCTCCTTTTCTGAAAAGGGGACCTTCCTGCCTTCGATCAGCTGATAGTCCTCGTGTCCTTTTCCTGCGAAGAGTACGATGTCACCGCACCGGGACATGTCGACTGCCTTCCGTACGGCCTGTTCCCGGTCGGTCATGATGCAATAGGGCTTTTCGCGCCTGTGCCGATTCACCACGTCCTCAGCTATTGCTTCCGGGGACTCAAAGTCAGGATTGTCGGAAGTTATTATGGTATAATCCGCCAGTTCGTCAGAGATCCTTGCCATTTCATCCCTTCGGGTGAAAGCCCGCCCGCCGATGCATCCGAAGACGCATATGAGCTTTTTTGGAGAATACTGTCTCAGTACTCTGAGGGCGTGTTCAAGGCTGACTCCGTTGTGGGCATAGTCGATTATATATAGCGCGCCTTCATATGAAGATACGATCTCGAACCGTCCTGGAACGGAAATACCGCCTATCAGGCACGCTGAGTCTGCAACGGGGACACCGCAGGCTTCACATGCCGCGATAGCGCATGTCCCGTTGTATGCACTGAAATCTCCGGGGCATCTGATTCGTACGAGGGTTGTATATCCTGAGCGTTCCAGTATGAACTCGACTCCCAGGGATGATCCATCCTTGTATGACTGTATTCCGGAGACAGAATATCCGTTTAAGCATTCAGAGCCGGATACGGGGATCAGTTTCCCGCTGTAACCGTCTGTCATGAAATCCGCTGCCGGGTCGTCTGCGTTATATATCATACAGTCTGAAGAGAAGGAGCTGAAAAGCTTCTTTTTTGCTTCTCTGTATTCCTCGAATGAAGAATGTTCCACCGGGCTTATATGGTCCGGGGACAGGTTCGTGAACATGACAACGGAAAAATGAACGTCATCCACCCTGTGGGTCACCAGAGCCTGTGACGATACTTCGATCACCGCGTATTCGATTCCCTCATCGACCATCTCTGCCAGGTATTTCTGGACCTCACAGCTTTCGGGCGTTGAATTGGGGGTATCGTATCTGTGCTCTCCGATCCACACGCCGATGGTCCCGATATAGCCGCACTTTTTCCCGTACCCGTTGAGGATGCCGTTTATGTATACTGCAGTCGAGGTCTTGCCCTTGGTCCCGGTTATCCCGATTACAGAGAGCTTTGATGACGGGTCGCCGTAGAAAACGGATGAAACGGAAGAAAGGCTTCGTCTTGTGTCCCCGACGATGACCTGGACTGCGTCGGCCGGCAGATCAACGGGATGGTCGCAGACAAAGGCCCTGCAGCCGTTCTCATAGGCATTTCCGGCAAACATGTGACCGTCTGCTTTTGCTCCGCGGAGACAGAAAAACAGGGAAGCGGCGCCCGCTTTCCTCGAATCGAATGTGATGGCTGAGATCTCCTGATCCAGATCCCGGCCGATGATCTCGTGTTTTTCCGACTTCAGCAGTTTGTCAAGTCTCATGATAGGCCTTTCTTCTAGTCCAGACAATAGGAAGGCATGCCGACGGTCTTGTGACCCATCAGCTTTATCGATGTGTTTGCCAGAACAGTGAGTGAATCAATGTATCTGGTGTTTTCTTTCATTTTGCGCCCGATCAGCGAGAGCTCGGTGCATCCGAGGATCGCGCAGTCGCAGCCGTTCTCAAGCATATGCCCTGCCGCTTCATAGAGTTCTTCGGGCTCCGGGACAACGCCCGCCTTGACTTTGCCGTATATGAGGTGGGAGATCTTGTCCTGGGTCTCTTTGTCGGGGATCCCGTATTCCATGCCCATGGATTCGAACTCGCGCTGGTAACTGCCGGACAGTATTGTGCCTTCGGTGGCGAGGACAGCCGGTTTCCTGAACCCGCATTTTTTGATCTGGAGTGCCGTCTCCGTAATGATGCTCGGGACCGGAACATTCACGCTGGCTCTTACCTCGTCAATAAAGTAGTGAGCGGTGTTGCACGGTATGACGATGGCAGTGGCGCCGTATACTTCCAGGGATTTAGCGTCGCTCACCATGTAGCCTAGGGGAGAATCCTTTGACCTGCCGAGAATGAAGTCCGTACGGTCCGGTGTCGTGGCGCGGCTTGACAGTATTATGTCGATGTGATCCTGATCCCTTTCAGCCAGGGTATGTTCGGTTATCAGCTCATAGAAGTATGCGCTCGAGAGAGGGCCCAGACCCCCGAGTATACCCAGCAGTTTTCTCTTTTTAGCCATATAACACCTTTACTTATCAGATCCTGCTTTCGGATAGTACTTTTTATACTTTTCGTTCTGTCTTCTCATCTGTTCCGAAACGCACGCGAAGCGCAGCGGCGAGAGAAGATCGGGCTTGTACCACAGTGAGGAAGAGCTTTTTCCTTCCCGGTCAAGTTTCTTTGCCAGCTCGACCAGCGCTTTGTCCTCAGTGTACGTGTATGCCACGTTCTTCGGTATATGGTGCCAGAAGAAGTTTTCACTGCTCATCCGGCAGTCATCTCCGTCGGATTCGTATACTTCGCAGGCCAGTTCGGCGACGTTCATGCCGCTGGACGTGAGATAGAAGTTGCTTCTGCCCTGGCGCAGATTTATCTCGAACACCCGGAAATCGTCATCCGTCCCCTGTCTCAGCTTGATATCGAAGTTTGCGAACCCTGTGTATCCGGATTCTTCCAGCATCTCTCTGATCTTTCCGGCAACGGGAAGTTTTCCGATCGGCTCGATTATGATCGCGGCGTGGTTGCCGAGGCCTTTTGGCGTATGCTCTTCAAGCATCGTGTGGCCCAGCCACATTGCGCGGACCTTTCCTTTTCTGTCGGAGAAGGTAGTGAGCACTCTCATCTGGGAGTCTCCTCCCCCGATGAATTCCTGCAGTATGATCCTGTCATCGTATCCCGATGAGTAGATGTCATCTATGATCTTCGATGCGTCTTCAGGGCTTTTTGCCACATAGACCTTCTTCATCCCGTCAAAGGGATGCTTCCAGTAGATCACGCTGGAGGAAGGCTTCACGATGATGGGATATCCGAACCCGAGAACATCCGGATGAAGCTCCGGAACGGCCGTCTTTTCAGAGACGACTACGGTTGCGGGATACGGGATCCCTTTCTTTTCGCAGAATTCATAGAATTCGGCCTTCTTGGAAATGGAATCGAGTATCTCCACTGAAGGGTACGGGGTTATATAATCCCGCAGAGCTTCCTTGTTACGGATGATCATGGCGGCATAGTCGTCGGTGCATCCGAACAGCACGAGTTTCGCGCCTTTGTGTTCATTTGCGAATCTAGTCAGCTTCTCCAGCATGACCTTGTCGTTGTCTATGTCGGAGACCTGATGGAAATCGACTATCCTTGAGTATTTAGTGGCGGAGACCGCATATCTTCCGAAGGCGTTCGATATGACGCCGTATTTCATATGGAAGGCTCTTGCCACGTTGTAGCAGTTCAGATCCGCGCCCAGGAGCACGGGTATAATCTCTCTGTCAGGCATTTTTCCTTACACCTCCGAAGAACTGTTCATACCATACGAGGAAGGTGTAGACAGTCCAGATCTTCCTCTGGTTGTTCGCTGTCTCGTTTTTATGATCGTCAAGAAGTTTCATCAGCGCCTTTGTGTCGAAAAACTCCTCGGCAGCCGGGGAAGTGAAATATCCCTTTACCAGCTCATAGTATCTGTCTTCCCTGAGCCATTTCCTGATGGGCACCGGGAATCCCTTCTTGGGCCGGTGTGCCCACTCATCGGGAAGGGTCTTGTTTGCGGCGGTCCTGAGGACTGCCTTTGTGTCTTTTCCGTCTATCTTGTATTCACTGGGCAGCTGCTGCGCCTCAGCCATCACGATCTTGTCGAGATACGGGACCCTGAGCTCCAGCGAATGGGCCATGCTCATTTTGTCGGCTTTCAGGAGGATGTCTCCCGGCAGCCACAGATTCATGTCAAGATACTGTTTCTTCTCGAGCTCGGACAGTCCTTCGGTCCTGGCGTACACGTCTGCCGCGACTTCGCTGGCTTTGGGGCCGCATCTGTATTTCTCCTTCAGCACGGAATCGACCTCGCTCTCGGGGAACACCAGGGCCTGACCGATGAAATACTTCTCCGGTATGCCGCTGCCCTTGATTATGAAGTCGTGACCCTTGAAGTAAGGGAGCTTTGACGAAAGGCTGGCAAGCCCTTTTCTCAGGCCTTTCGGCAGCTTTTTGTATTTTCTCATGGCAGACGGTTCGTCATACCATTCATAGCCGGCGTATATCTCATCTGCACCTTCACCGGAAAGCACCACGGTCACGTGTTCCGCGGCCAGCTTGGCGAGGAAATACAGCGGCACGGACGAGGGATTGGACTGCGGCTCGTCCATATGATACTGGATGTCCGGGAACGCCTCGAAGCATTCCTCGGCGGTTATGTGTTTCAGATAGTTGTTGATCTTCAGCCTCTCGGACAGCTCCTTGGCTTCGGATGTCTCATCGAACTTTTTTTCATCGAATCCAACGGAGAATGTGTTGTCAGGCATGAGAGTTGCCGTTATGTACGAGGAGTCAACGCCGCCGGAGAGGAATGAGCCTACTTTGACATCTGCTATCCTGTGTGCGTTCACTGACTCATGGATCCTGCTGTCTATCTGCTCGGCGCATTCGTCATAGGAAAGGGAAGTCTTCTTCGAAAAATCCACATCCCAGAAGCGAACAGTCTTCATTTCACCGTTCCTAAGGGTGAAATAGTGGGCGGCCGGCAGCTTGTACGTGTTCTTGAAGAAGGTCTCCGGCATGGACGAGTACTGGAAAGTCAGGTAGGGCCTGAGAGCCTTTTCGTTGACTTCGGGTTTGAACTCCGAATGATCAAGGAAACTCTTTATCTCCGAGCCGAACAGCCAGTGCCCGCTTTCGGCCCTGTAATAGTAGAAGGGCTTTATCCCGAAGGGGTCTCTAGCACCGTATATGGTCCGGTTCCTCGAATCCCAAATGACGAAGGCGAACATTCCTCTGAGCTTTTCAGCCAGTTTCTCGCCCCATTCCTCGTACCCGTGGACGAGCACTTCCGAGTCGCATCTGGTCTTGAATACATGGCCTTTCGAGATGAGCTCGTCTCTCAGGTCCATGAAATTGTATATCTCTCCGTTGTACACAAGCACCACGTCGCCGTTCTCGTTGTACATGGGCTGGGAGCCGTCTTCCAGGTCGATTATGGACAGGCGCCTGAACCCCAGGGTTATGCTGTCCTCATCCGTGGTGCCGCTTATATGATAGCCGTCGGAATCAGGACCTCTGTGTATGATCCTGTCAGCCATCTTCCTTATTGTGTCCTCACGCTTGTCGATGATACCGGTAAAGCCTACGAAACCGCACATATATGTAAAACCTTTCTCTGGCATGTTTCTCTGTGCCCATATTTTCACAAATTTCATTATACCACAAATTTCAGCGCAAGTGAACAGCAAGGAAAAAGAAAAAGCCCTGCCTTTCGACTGAAAAGCAGAGCTTTCGGATATTTTTCGCCTTATTTCAGTTTTTTGACGATCTCTTCGGTATCGGAAGCGATCATGAGTTCCTCGTTCGTGGGAAGGACATAGACCTTGACTCTGGATTCGGGAGTGGAGATCTCGACGGTGTTGGGCTGGTGATGGGTCACTGCGTTGAGCTCCTTGTTGATCTCGATGCCGTAGAAGCTCATGTTGGTGCAGGCGCGCTCCCTGAGCTCTGGGTTGTTCTCGCCCATGCCGGCGGTGAACACCACGGCGTCAAGACCGTTCATGGCGGCCGTGTATGCACCGATGTACTTCTTCACCTGGTATGCCAGAGTGGATGCGGTTATGTACGCTCTCTCGTTTCCTTCGAGTATGGCTGCCTCGATGTCGCGGCTGTCGGAGGATATGCCGGATACGCCGAGGAATCCGCATTTCTTGTTCATGTAATCATCGGCTTCCTTGGGAGTCCAGCCTTCTCTCTCCATGAGGAAGGGAACGATGGCCGGGTCGATGGCTCCGCATCTGGTCCCCATCATGACGCCGTCAAGGGGAGTGAGTCCCATGGACGTGTCTATGCACTTTCCGCCGAGTACCGCGGATATGGATGAGCCGTTGCCGATGTGGCAGGTTATGATCTTGGTCTCCTCAAGGGGCTTGTCAAGCAGTTTCGCCATTTCCCTGGACACGTATCTGTGGGACGTTCCGTGAGCGCCGTACCTTCTGATCTTGTATTTCTGGGCAAGATCGTAGGAGATGCCGTACGTGTAAGCCTGCACGGGCATGGTCTGATGGAACGCGGTGTCGAATACGAGCACCTGCGGCGTGTCGGGCATTACCGCGAGGCAGCCCTTGATGCCCATGATGTGGGCGCCGGTGTGGAGAGGAGCAAAGTCGCGGCAGAGCTCCAGTTTCGCAAGGACCTCGTCATCGAGGAGAACGGACTCAAAGAAGTACGGACCGCCGTGCACTATGCGGTGGCCGACAGCCTCGATCTCGCTCATGTCGGAGATGACCCCCAGTTCGGGATCCGTCAGATACTTTATGACGATCTCTGTTGCGACCGCGTGGTCAGGC
>CACZSC010000263.1 GCA_902783755.1 uncultured Ruminococcus sp.
CTCCAGGGCATGAAGCCCAACCGCTCGCTGAAGGACGAAAGGCACAACGTGCTGGATGTTATTGCGGGCCCGTTCTTCATGTGCGGCATCACAGACGACGATTTCTGCTCGATGTCGAAGGAACTTCAGGAGAAGTACGAAGGCGTCTTCCACGATCCCGAGACGTTCATCAGGCTCGGCGAGAAGCTCATTGCAATCCCTACAGATCCCCTGGAGGATCCTGTTCCCGCCGCGGCAAAAGCCCGCAGCAAGGGAATGGAGATATAGGGCAGTCTATCCACAAAACCAACTTTAAGACACACAGGAGGAAATAGAAAATGTCCGTAAAACCGAACGGAAACAATAGAAATAACAACAAGAAGGAAGAAAAAGTCCTGCACGCCGTATTCATCCTCGTCGTCATGGCAATCGTAGCAGTAGTTGTCATACTTCTGCTCAAAGGATGCAACGGATGCAACCCCGGCAGCAGCGACAACAAACCTGCTGATACCACGAGCCAGGGTATCAAGTATGATCCGGGTGCCGTCATCGGCGGAACGGACCAGGCTGATATGGATGAAACCATCAGCAGGCTCAACCAGAAGGTCGAGGAAGGCATGATCAACATCTCCATGAACACCTCGCCGTATTTCGAATACGGGTATTCTGAAGGAAACCTGATGATCGTGAACGAGACCATAAACCGTTATCCCCAGGTCGTTGAAATAATCAGAAATGACACCAAAGAGACCATATACAAGTCCGGAGCGATCCCGGTGGGCAGCAAGATAGAGTATGCAAAACTCGATACAGTTCTGAACAAGGGCGCCTATGAATGCACGGCCCTCTTCTACAACGTGGATCCCAATACCGGAGCATATCTCGGATGCGCGGGAGCGATAATCCTCCTGACCGTCCTTAATTAACCTGTTTATCGGGCAATCAGGGTGCCTTGATATAAATCCTACTAAATCTAAATTATTGAAATGGAGTTTTTGAATATGAAGAAAATCACTTCCCTCATTCTCGCACTGTGCCTCGCACTTTCACTTTCCGCAGTCATCTTCGCCGGTGAGGTCACCACTTCCGGCGGAACAGGTTCCACACCCGTAAGCCTCGTTACCACGAAGGACGGTTCCTTCAGCGGCGAGCTCGCAGCTACCGCAATGTCCGTTACCGTTCCCACGTCATTCCCTCTCGCCATGAACCCGCAGGGTGACGTTATCTCCGCAGACAACTGCAGGATAACCAACAACTCCTACGGCGCAGTAAGAGTAAGAATGGTCGGTATCGAAGCCAGCAGCGGCTGGTATCTCACCGCCTTCGGCGCGAAGTCCACACTCGCATCCGAGAAGGTCGACTCCCACAAGTTCGGCTTCAAGATCAAGCTCGGAAACGGCACTGACAGAATGACCACAGCGGCTGACGCTGAGGAACAGACTCTTATCGCAGCTCCCGAAACAGGATGCTATATGACAGGTGTCGGCGACACTTCCGGCAACTTCATCAACATCACCTATTCGGCGATCGTTGCTCCCGTGTCTGATCCCTATAACAGCATCAATATCGCTAACGTCCTCTTCATCATCGAATGGGACAGAGCTAACTGATTTTACTGATCATTTTTAAGAGACCATTTTGAGAGACGGTCCCGGGATATCCCTGAGATCCCGGGTGCTGTCGGAAAGGATATGAAATGAAGAATATCAGAACAAAGAGAGGTATCATGCTGGCGCTTGCCTGCGTGTTCCTGGTAATCTCCTCTGTATTTGTCTATGCCGAGAATCCCTATGAGATCGGGTATTCAGGCGGATCAGCCAGCACTCCCGTCAATCTCACCACCACAAACGGCGGATTGAACGGCGGAGAGATCACCCCCACGAAGCTTGACGTCACCGTGCCTACATCGCTTCCGCTCGCCATGTCCGACGACGGATCCGTTGTCACAGCTACTGACGCCAGGATAATAAACAGATCTTACGGTGCTGTCCGCGTGAAGTCCGTCACCATCACTGCCGCTCAGAACTGGAACCTCTATCCCTTCGGAGACAAGAGCACTCTTGCCAACGAGAAGGTGGACTCCAACAAGATCGGCTTCGCGATCAGGATCGGCGGAGGCCAGCAGGCCATGACGGTAAATGAGAATCCTTCCCAGGTGCTCATTTCCGCCCCCGTAGCAGGATGCTATATGACCGGCGTGGGCGATCCCAACGGCAACACGGCCCAGATAGACTACGCGGCCATCGTTACTCCTCTTTCTGACGGAGTGAGCGACGCGACCGTGGCAAACGTCATTATCGTCGTTGAATGGGATACCGTAGGCTGATACAGCGGACTGATTCAGTCCGGAGATTCAAAAAGGCAGACAAGGGGAACGGATATCCCGTTCTCCCGGATCTGCGGAAAGGATAAGCTATGAAAAAGAAAGCAATTTACGCACTGTTCCTTTCACTGTTTCTCCTGTTTTCATCCGTGAATCCGGTCTTCGCAACGAAAAGCACCACTGCCACCGTACCCGTGACACTGACTGTCTCGAATGAATACCGCGCTGTCAATGTGACAGTCCCGGCCTCCCTTCCCGTATACGTCATAAACGGTACCGTGGTCGTGGCTGACAACGCGAAGATCACGAACAACAGCAAGACCGGAGCCGTGCAGGTGACCGGAGTCTCCGTCACGGACGGCGCCTTCAGAGTAGGCGACTACGACAACTTTGCAGGAACGAAGACCATCGCTTTGAAGATCAACGGATGCTCCACGAAAGGAGCCGGTTACGTATCGATCAACGCGTCCGCGTTCCCGGTGATAGCCGCCCAGGGCAGCATGTCCCTGAAGTATTACGCCAAAGTGTCGGGCGATGCCCAGAATGCCGAGAACATCCAGGCCGCGAACGTAGTATTCACCATCTCCATCGTGAACTGAGGAGGCTGCCATGATGAAAAGGAAAAGCAGAGTGACTATAGCCGTTCTGCTCGTCATCTCCGCGCTGCTGTCCATGCTCAGCGGCGCGGTATCGGCAGCCGGCACTGACGGAAGCACGGCAGAGTTCGAGTGGACGCTTGAAAACGGAATACTGACAATAGACGGTCACGGTACGCCTGCCACCTTCTCATCGCAGAACGACCAGCCGTGGGCGGCCGTCCGCAGTCAGATCATGTATGTATACATCGACGACTGCTGCGGGCTGAACCCGGAAAACATCGCGTACTGGTTCTCAGGATGCAGGAATCTGATGTCTGTGGAACTGCCGGCATCCGTGAAAGTGATAGGTTACCACGCATTTTACAACTGCTCCTCGCTGCAGAATATCGTCATGTATCACACGGAAGCCCCGGAGATAGAACAGGGAGCATTTACGGTCAGCAAGCCGAAGATCGATCACGCGTGCGGATTTGATCCGTTCCTGCACATCGATGTACAGAACGAAAAAGTCCTGAGCTCTCTCTGCAAGTACGACTGGCTGGCTGACGGATGCGTGATGACTGCAGAATGTCCTGTGAGCATGTCAAAAGGCGGACTCCTGAGAGGATCCGGTTCTGAGACAAGAGCCGTAGGCACGTGTACCGAATGTCACGAAACCTGTTCGTACACAGTAGATTATGAATACTGGGACAGCAGCGAACACACGATAAGACACTGGTGCTCGAACTGCGGCAAGGACCAGTTCGGAGGAGTCATGTGGGAGAGCCACAGCTTCAGAAACGGCATATGCACGAAGTGCGGATACAA
>CACZSC010000264.1 GCA_902783755.1 uncultured Ruminococcus sp.
GAGGCAGATATACCTTCGCCACAGAAGCTCCCCGCATTTCGGATCCTTGACCGCTGTTATCGACCTACTAACGTCCAGTTTTACGTCGTCCATCTTATCCCGTTCCGCATCGAGCTCACGTTGAAGGCCGTCGAGCTTTGAGGCATAGTCCGACAGGTCTCTGTTTGACCCGCTGCCGTGCGGCATCCCTGTGTAAGTGATCGCGCCGGGAAGCTCTTTCAGACGGCACTCCGCGACCATCTCTTCGATCCGCTTCACTTTCTCCTTCTGCCTCTTATAGCTCTCAAGAAAAGCTTTTTTCTCCGCATTCTCCGATGTCATGTTGTCTTTTCCTCCTCGACCGCCCGCCGCACTTCCTCGACCGGCACGTTCAGCACTTTCGCCAGCTTTTCCATATTCTCCTTAGCGATCCTCTGCGGTTTGAGCCGCCAGGCGCTGAGCGTTCCGCAGCTGATCTGCAATTCACGCGCCAGCCCGTTCTGGGTCAGCCCTGTCTTTTCGAGATATATGTCTATCATTTTCCCGATGCGGGTCCCCGGCGGGATCCACTTCGCTTTGGCAGCCTCATATCTGGACTTTTTCTGTCGCCGCCCCCGCTCCCGCCGTGAATACTTCTTTTCACTGCCCTTCAGTTCCAAGTCCTCGACGACAACGATTTTGTCGCCCTTCTCGTACTTCCTGCATCCTATGACTGGACAGCCCCGCATATGTCCGGTGATGAGGATATAATTACAGCAGGAACCCGGAGGCTGTGCTCCCCTGTAGATGCACGAGCTGCACCGCTCAATGAATGCCTCCAGCAGCTTGTCGTCAGCCGCAGAATCCCTCTCTCTTTCTTTACGCCTCATCATGCCATTCCTTCCATGTCATCCAGATCCATCCTGCCGCGAGGATCATCGTCAGTATCACGAGCAGGGCGATAAATACCCCGATCACTGTAAGGATCATTACTGCGAGCGCTTTGATTAATCCTACTATCAGTTCCATATAGTCCTCCTTCTTCGTCCAGGTACGACCTGCAGTATCTTTCGATCCACTTCGCCCGGACGGCCTTGCCATAGTCCGGCCGGTGCTCTTTTTCCCACGCCCTCTGGGCGACTGCGCACAACCGCCGCCTCAGGCCGTCATCCTGATGCACTTCCCGGTGATGGTCCATGCACAGCATGACGACGAGGCCGTCCGCCTCGCTCTTGTCCCTTCGACCCATGCCGAACAGCACATGGTGCTTCTCCAGGTATCCTTTGTTTGTCATGTCTCCAGACTGCTCACACAGGTAGCATCTGCGTCCTCCCGCTGCCTGTATGATGCTTTTCGAGTGCCGTTTGCGTCTTTTCCTCTTTGGCCGTTTCGGGTCTGCCGTCATCTTCTCAACATTTCCTCCTGTCCAGTCTGATCAAACGGTATTCGCGCCGCGGATATCCCGTGAACGGGTTGATGCTCTCCGTGATGGAGCTCTTGTCCAGTGCCCAACCTTTCGGGATCTTGATGTCCCGTTCCACAAAGGTCTTCCATCTCCTGTATGTCCTGACCTCCGGTTCCGGCAGTGGCATATTTCGGGACGCGGAGCAGTTGCTCTCCACCACCAGATGTCCTGAGTCCCTGCTGCTCTCCGGGGTCTTCGTGATGTATTCCGCGAGAGCCGCCACATCCCTCTGCATGTACTGGGTATCGACCCTCCCATGCTTCAGCTTCTTCTGCCAGATCTGCTGGACCAGCTTTGCGACATGGACAGGCTTCCCGTCCCTGGCCGTTGACCCGGCTGGCAGTTCGGTGATCACCGCATGGATGTGCCATGCTCCCTTGGATCCCAGTTCAATATTCCGGATCCATCGAAGAGTCCCGCCGTTCCGCTTGTATACTTTGCGGAGTTCCTTCACGAGATCGGACCAGTCCTTCTGGCATGCCGCCATATCTTCCGGCCTCGCGCTCTTCGGGTACGTCAACGTCATGTAGCAGTCATCCTCGGTGAAATACATCTCCATCTGCATGAGGCGCTTCCTGGCCATCAGCCGTCTGTTGTTCTTCCTGACAGCCTCGGCAGTCGGCTTCTCCCGTTTCCCGCGCTTTACCCCCGGGGGAGTGTATCTCCATGTATGCCGCTCCTCGACTTCCATCACCCTGCCCAGCATCCACATGCGTTTCTCGTATCCCATTCCGATCTCCGTTCGACCTAGATTTAATATCTTAATGGACTTTTAAAACGGCCGTTTGAAGGCCGGTTTTATATACGGCGGGCAGCGATCCGCCCGCCTGCGATTGTCATTATTCAAGAGTAATGACGTAGTACAGTCTCTGTACCACGTCTTTTAATTCCAAATGCACCGCTGCCTCCGGGTTCATCGGCGCCCAGGTACCTGCTTTGCGCCAGTCCTTCCGCCGCGTCTCGACCTCTGCCCGGAAGCTCTTCGCAGTACGTCCCATGAATTTCCACGGGATCATGAATGCCGGTCCCGAATATTCAAGTTTCTCGTCTATGATCTGCACAAGATCCTGTGACCGCAGTATCATGTGCTTAATCTCTTCGACCTTAAGTTTCATGACGCGCCTCCATGCGACAGTTCTTTATGATGTATTTCTCTATCCATGACGCAGCTACTTCCTCATGCCTTTTCAGATGAAAGAACCAATGCGCATCAGGACCCCTGTATTTCTCTATCTCCCGAGCGTCCCTCCTGAGGATCTTTACCAGCTTCCCCGGATCCTCTTCAATGTTCACATTGCCGATGAAGAACATTGTCTCCCCCTCTTTTTCCGGTGCCTTCAACCCCAGAACGACATCCGCGCTCACCCCGGTCACCTGGCAGAACCTCCGGAGCGTGTCCTGCCTCATCGGTGCCCCGCTCATCCAGTTCTTCATAGAGTATTTAGTCGCCCCCATCAGCTCTGCCACTTCGTCAGCCGTCATTCCTGATTGTTCGACTGCCCATGCTACCATATTCTTCATTTGCAATTACCCTCCTTTCTCGTCGCCGTTTTCCTCCGGCATCGGAAGGGATTCCAGCTGCCCGAGCAGCTTCTTGACCCGCTCATTCTCGATCCGGCTGTCCCCGATCGAGAACGCCATCATGTTGTTCTGCCAGCAGGCGGCATTGTAAAAACGTCCTTCCACCATTGCTGATATACCGAACGGCCCGTCAGGCGTAGCCTCGTCTTTCATGAGGCTGCCATAGTCAATCGCCTGCAGATAGCTGAACGGGACGGGAATGATACGACCCGTCCGGAGTTCTCTTAAAATTCCCACTGACCCGCAGACTATCAGCGGGATCACGGCAAGCTCTGCATGCGGTTCCAGATCCATCGGGGAGAGCAGGGAGCTGTCGTAGATCTCCATCTGGTTCCCGTTCTTGTCCGCAACATAGGCCTCACCCTCGCCCGGCAGTTCACCGACAAGGGAAACGAGATCACCCATCGTCTCCTTCGGAATATCTCCATGTATGATATACACGCACCACTTGGCACCGCCGATCGACAGGCCTGTTCCGTCATTCCTGACAGCCAGACCTCCGCCCTTATAGGCTCTTGTCATTAACGCTTTCAGCGCATTACGTTTCAGGAACATCATTTCTCCTTTCTTCCGGTGCCGGCCGCTGCCGGCACCGTTTCTCATCATTAAACCCACACGCACACAAGGGAGCTGTCATCTTCCGATCCTCTTTCGACCCTCTCCAGCCATGGGGCATGCTTTTCAATGTCTTCCGTGATCCAATTGAGTTCCCCTGCCCTCATGAATATCCCCGTATACATGTCCGCATCGTAGACCTTAACCAGATACCGGACCGGTTCGTCCGGCACGTCGTATACTGCGACGCACGGCCTCTTAATCGTCTGCCAGACTCTCTGCTCCATCTCTTCAAATGTCCGGATCTGCACTTTATCCCTCCTCCTCTATCCGCTGAAGGCTCTCAAGGTAGTTCAGCGTACGCCTGCACTGTTTCACCGCCTCGCCTGTCTTCCGGCTGTTGAAATCGTTCATCAGCTTCTCAATCGACTTCCAGCATACTTCGCGCGCATCCTTCATAGCTGCCTCCCGCGCCGCCTTTTTCCGGTTCTCTTCTTCTGGATTTTGCGCCGGCGCAATTTCGGAGTCATCCGCAGACTTCATTCTTCCCGCGAGTTCCTCTTCCTGTTCTTCATCGGGAGCAGCTTCCTTCGCTGTGTCATCTGCATGTACTTCTTCAGCTGTCTCAGCTTCATCTTCTTCGACGGTCTCATCATCTTCTTCATCATCTCCGTTCCCTCCTACA
>CACZSC010000265.1 GCA_902783755.1 uncultured Ruminococcus sp.
CTGTCTGCTAATATTCCTCCATAGCTCAGTCGGTAGAGCACCTGACTGTTAATCAGGGTGTCACTGGTTCGAGTCCAGTTGGGGGAGCTACGATAGCCGCTTCTTTTCCGCACCTCTAGCTCAGTTGGTAGAGCAACTGACTCTTAATCAGTGGGCCCAGGGTTCGAGTCCCTGGAGGTGCATCGGAGCGGCTATCATAAAACGGGGCATTAGCGCAGTTGGGAGCGCACAACACTGGCAGTGTTGGGGTCACGGGTTCGAGTCCCGTATGCTCCAGAAAACAGAAAACACTTCAGAAATGAAGTGTTTTTTGATTTAAAAAGAAGAGGCTCACACGGTCTGTGTGAGCCTTATATCGTTGGTTGGGAATAATCATCCTATCTTGGACAGCTGCGCCGCGTACTTGGCCCTGATCTTTTTCAGTACGGTGATCCCGTCCATTCCCGGCATCATTATGTCCAGGACCGCAGCGCCGTAGCTGCCGAGTTCCAGATATGACAGGGCATCCTCGCCGTTGTACACGGCATCCACCGAATAGTTGTTCTTTTCGAAAATCTTGACAATAGCTTTTGAGAGGGCCTTCTCGTCCTCGGCAAGCAGAATACGCATCTTGAAAACCTCCTGTTTTCCAGGATTATAATGTCTGAACCTTAACTGTGCTTTAAATGGTCAAAAAACGTCGGGATATTTCTCGGACCGTAGTCAGAGTGACTCCAGCCTTTGCGCCAGATCCTCAGCGAGCTTCATATAATATCCGTATCTCTCGTCTTCACGGTTGCCGTACCGGTTGCCGAGCATGATCCATTCGCAGTATTCGTGGAATATGAAATAGTCGAGGACATGGCGGTATTCGTCAAACGGTATGCCGTGCTTTTTAACGAGATTGTCGTAATAGTATCCGACTGCGAAGGATTTGTCTTCATCGGACATGAAAAAATATGAGTCCGGGTCGTTCCGCCCGTGGGCGATAAGACGCGCGAAAGGGCCGGGATAGGGAAGGATCCCCGCATATTCCCAGTCTGTTATCACAGCTCTTTCCTCATTAATTATAAGATTTATCGGGAGCAGATCCTCATGGCAGACTGTCCGCGGCGTTTCCCTGTAGATGTCCGTGAACTTGCTGTAGGTTCTTTCGAGAAGCTCCGAACCCAGATACTTTCCGTCTTCAGCGATGGCTGCCAGAGCGCGGTCCATTGATACACATGTATCGTACATATCCTCGCGCTGCCAGAACTCATCCTGCATACGGGTCAGCGCATCAAGGGCCTTTGTCAGTTTTTCTCGGCTGCAAATCCGGAGATCAGTGCCGGGGCAGTATTCTGTTAGGAAGTATTCGCTTTCACCAAATATGCACGACCCCAGCAGAGCCGGGACATAGGGCTTGCCGGAGGGAAAATATGCCCTGTACGCCTTCAGCTCATACGCTTTGGCCTGTTTTAGGACGGATTTTTCTTTTCCGTCGTCGACGAGCCATACGGCATATTCGGATCCGTCTTCATCAGAAGTGAATGCCTTGACGGACTCCCCGGAGATGCCGGGGCGTCCCAGAACGGTCAGGATCTCAATGAGTTCAGCCTTGCTTGGTATTTTTCTATCTACCATTATCATATCAAATTACAGCTGTGCTGGATCTCAGCTGTGCTGTGAGTTTTTCATAGAAAGCGATGTAGAACGACAGCCGTTCTTTCCACATCTCTTCAGCTGCATCCGTTCCCATCGGCATCGACAGCAGGTCTCGGAGTTTTTCAAGTCTTTTTCCGGTGAACTCGAGCTTTCCTTCGTAAGTCATGTGAATGAAGTCTTCTTTTGCCAGCACCTCGTGTATCCGGTACGCGTCGAACCGGTCGATGTTGTCCGCGTCTCCCACTGTTACGGCGAAGGGCGTCCTTTTCCCTGGAAAGTCTGCTTTGTCGTCCACATGGATCGCGATCCCGTAGCAGATGTCTTCTATCCTGTCAGCGGCCATGCCAAGACCTTTGAGAAATGGACGGGCGATCTGAGCGGAACGTCTTCCGTGTTCCAGCCACCCGTTCTCGCCGAATTCCTCGCAGTACGCGATGTCGTGGAGAAGGCAGGCTATCACCATTTCCGTTTCATCGAAGCCTTCTTTCTTCGCGATCTCACGTCCGATATTGGCGACCCGGTATGAGTGCTCTAGACGGTAGGATCCGGCTGGCGGATTCGACTTGAAGTAGGGGCTTTCGCTGAGTTTTCTTCTGAGGAAGTCCTCTGTCATTTTGATTCTTTCTTCGTTCATCATCACGTTTCCTCAAACTCTGTACTTGCCTTTGCCTGTTTCTATGTATGATTCGATGTTTTCCTCGAGCATATCCATGAGTCTGCACCGTGCCTCGTATGATGTCCAGGCGCAGTGTGGAGTGATTATGCAGTTGTCGCACCCGAGAAGGGGATTGTCGGGAAGCGCAGGTTCTGCGGCAAGAACATCCACGCCGCATCCCCTTATCTTTCCGGATTTGAGCGCTTCCGCCACGTCATGCTCATTGAACACAGCTCCCCGGGAAGTGTTGATGAGACATACGCCGTCCTTCATTTTTGAGATTAGAGACGAGTTCACGAGCTCTCTGGTCTGATCAGTGAGGGGACAGTGGAACGAAATATAGTCGGAATTCGAAATAAGGAGTTCAGGCATGCAGAAAGTGACGCCATTTTCCGATCCTTCGGTCCTTGAGCGGCTGGTGGCAAGCACTTTCATGCCAAGGGCCCTGCATATGGCGGCGAATCTGGTCCCGATCTGACCGTATCCGTAGATACCCATTGTCTTTCCGGCCAGTTCCTCGAACCTGAACTGTGGATAGAAGAATCCTGGGACGCCTGTCCACTGTCCGTTTCTCGCCATATCTTGGTAGTTCCTTATGTCAAAAGCGAGTGAGATCAGGAGCATGAGGGCGGTCTGGGCAACGGAATCCGTTGAGTATCCCGGAATATTGCAGACCTCTATTCCTCGCTTCCGGCATTCGCTGACATCGATCATGTCATAACCTGTGCCCATGGCGCTGATGAGCTTCAGCTTCCTGGCTCTGTCGAGCACATTCTTGTCGATCTTAATCCTGTTGGTAAAGACAAAATCCGAATCTTCCAGTGATTCAGCCACCATGTCCTGAGGGAGCTTGTCGAAAACTTCGATGTCGCAGTTTTTTTCAAACAAAGACCAGGAAAGATCCCCGGGATTCACTGCAAATCCGTCGGTGACAGTCAGTTTGTATTTCTTCATCTGTATATCCTTTCACCGTCGTGGGCGAATATCCCGAACCCTCGGCCCATGATGCCGCCGTTGTTCCTGAGATATTCCGCCAGCCTTTTCTGTAGCCCTGTTTCTTTGGGCAGGTCATCGCTGTATTCCTTGTGGACCCTTCCGAATATTCGCCAGAGATCCCTGGGGTTCTTCGCCTCCTCGGCCGCGATTATATCGAAATTGTCCATGAAAGCCAGTATGTTAGAGGAGGGATCCATGAATTCGCGGTTTTTCGGCCAGATTATCCAAGTACTGCATACGAAAACCTGAAGTCCGGTGCATCCGAAGTATTCATAGGCTTTTCTGAAAGATGCCGCAACATCGTCCGGGCGCAGTCCGCCGTCCTCGGGAATGTGGATGTTTATGACCCTGTCCCCAGGCTTCACCCAGAGACCGTATTTGTTCCAGCATAAGTTCAGGGGATAATCGATGACTTCGAATTCAAGACGCACCAGCCTTACCAGCTCATTCGTGAAGAAGCGTGAGATCCAGTCCAGCTGGTCCCTTATCCCTATGACGCCGTAATTCTTTTCGTTTGACTTCGACCACACGGTTATCTCCTTCATGGAGTCGAAATATATCCGGTCTTCCAGGCCTCTTGAGCGGTACAGGTCATAGCTGTCAAGTGCCAGGAGCAGATATATGCTCATCTGGGAAAGATCCTCGTTGTGACCGAGGGCGTGTATCAGCCTGTCGTGCTTCTCACGGCTCTTCAGATCCCTCTGTATGTCAAGGTAGAGCTCTGCCTTGTCGGTCACGATCTCGTTGATGACCGGGAGAGCGCACTCGAGATATTCCACGGGAAGTGATATCCCGTCGGCCAGCCACCTGAGCCTTGCGTCTGTATATGATTTGATGTCGGGCATGATCTGCCTCCTTCTGTATATGCAGAAAAAACGGCTAATCAGCCGTTTTTTCGTCCTCAGTCTCGTCTGAGTCCTCTTCTTTTATGACTTTTATCACGGCGTCGGATATCTGGTGATCCTCAACCTTGTAAACGGAGATGTGGAATCTGCCTATGTCGAGCTCGATGTCCTGGCTGCCGTCATCCGGGATAAGTCCCAGTGTTCCGAACACGAGACCGGTGAAGGTGTCGAATTCGCTCCTGTCTATCTCGATGCCTGTGGCTTCCTCGATATCGTCAAGCTCTATGTTGCCGGTGATCTGCCATGTGTCATCGGATACGCGGGTGATGACCGGAGTGTCCGGATCAGCGTCAGCATCGTCGACTCCGATATCGCCCATGATGCACTCGACAAGGTCGTTCATGGTGACGATGCCCACCATTCCGCCGTACTCGTCAAGCACCACGGCAAGAGTGTTGCCGGTCTTCTTGAAGTTGGCGAAAAGCACGTCAGCCTTTATTGTGTCCGGTACGAAGTACGGGGGACGCACCGCTTCCTTCATGACGTTTTCCCTGGATTTATCCTCAAGTCTGAAATAGTCCTTTGCATTGAGTATGCCGATTACGTTATCGGTAGTCTCCTCGCAGATCGGATAAAGGGTGTGACGGATGGAGTGGATCGTCTGGGCCCACTCATCCATGCTTTCGTCCATCCAGAGAAGGGAGACATCGGTCCTGTGCGTGGCGATCTCGCCCGCAGTCAGGTCGTCGAATTCGAACACGTTCTGGATGAATTCCTTTTCATCCACGTCGATGGTGCCGCTCTCGGCACTAGCGTCCACTATGAGCCGTATCTCCTCTTCGCTTGCCTGCTCGTCCTGTTCATTGGGATCGACCCCGAACAGACGGAGGATGAGATTGGTGGACACGGTGAGAAGGGAAACGATCGGAAGGAACAGTATTGAAAGCAGTCTCACAGGACCGGAAAGCGCCAGGGCTATCTTTTCTGGTTTCTTCATCGCCAGCCGTTTCGGCACTAGCTCACCGAAAACGAGGGTGAAATACGAAAGCACGAGAGTAAGTAGAACGACTATGATCGTCCTCAGGGTGTTTTCAGGGATGGTCCAGCCCGCATTGATGAGGGCCGATGTTATGGGACCTGCAAAACTGTCGGCCGCGAACGCGCTGGCGAGGAATCCCGCAAGGGTGATGGCGACCTGTATGGTTGATAGGAATCTGGCCGGTTGTTCTTTGATTTTCAGAAGCCTTTTTGCTCTCTTGTCACCGTCTTCGGCGAGTTTCTGGAGTTTAAGCTCGCTGACGGATATGATGGCGATCTCCGCGCAGGCGAAAACCGCGTTCAGGAATATGAGTATAACTTGTAACAGCAACAACCAGGCTACAGAATCAGGGGGAGGTTCCAATTGAATTATCCTTTCATTTTTGTTTGTTCATATATTCTAGGGCATAACCCTACAATCTTGAATTATATATCAACAGCCCTATTTAGTCAAGTGCCGCGCCGTCCCGCACTAAATATGTAACATAAATGCAACAATACTTTTTTTAAAAAAACTGTTGACAAAGAGATAGAATAGGGTATAATTTAATTGAACTCAATTAAAAGGAGGTAAATCTATGGCGATATACGACTTCAGCATCAGAAAAAGAGACGGATCCGAGGTCTCGATGAACGAATACAGGGGAAAGGTCCTCCTGATAGTGAATACGGCTACCGGGTGCGGGTTCACGCCCCAGTACAGGGAACTGCAGGAGATATATGAAAAATACGCGGACAGGGGTCTCGAGATCCTTGATTTCCCGTGCAACCAGTTTGCCAACCAGGCTCCGGGGAATGATGAGGAGATACATACTTTCTGTACAGGACGGTTCGGAATTACTTTTCCGCAGTTCGCAAAGATCGATGTGAACGGGGAAGACGCGTCCCCGCTGTACAAATGGCTGACCGCCAACTCAAGATTCGACGGCTTCGGGAAGGGGATAAAGGCGAAAATGCTGAATCTTGCCGTAAAAGCGAACGAAAAGGGGAACGGTGAGGAGAATGCAATCAAATGGAACTTCACTAAATTCCTCATTGACAGGGAAGGCAGAATACTCGGCCGGTTCGAGCCCACGACAGATATGAAGACAGTTGAGGAAAAAGTCAAGGAGGCAATAGGATGAGATACGAGTACACGACGTTCGGTACATGTTCAAGAAAGATATTCTTCGACATCGACGGTGACAGGATCTCGAACGTTTCGTTTGAGGGAGGGTGCAACGGCAACCTCAAGGCCGTGTCGAAGCTTGTGGACGGCATGACTGTGGAGCAGATAGAGGCATACCTTAAGGGCAACACCTGCGGACCCCGTCCCACATCCTGCGCGGACCAGCTTGCCCGTGCGGTAAGGGAAGCGTATGACAAGACGTCAGGAAAGGCTGAATGATGGACAGGTACGACGCTCTCAAACTTGAAAACCAGCTATGCTTCCCGCTCTACGCTGCCTCAAGAGAGATCATAAAGCAATACCGTCCCTTCCTTGACGAGATTGGAATCACATATACCCAGTACGTCGTAATGATGGTGCTGTGGGAGAACCGCTGCATAAGCGTAAAGGCACTGGGCGAAAAGCTGTATCTGGACAGCGGTACCCTGACCCCAGTCCTCAAGAGCCTTGCTGACAAGGGATATATCACAAGAAAACGCTGCCAGAAGGATGAAAGAGTACTCATAGTATCTCTGACCGAAGAGGGAAAACTGCTCAGGGAAAAGGCGGTCGAGATACCGCCTCAGATGGCCGCATGCGTAAATGTTTCAAAAGCAGAAGCCGAAGCGCTTCACAGACTGCTGTATAAGATTCTTGAAAGGAAATAGGGAAAATGGTCAAGTATACACCTCCGATGGGATGGAACTCATGGAACACCTTCGGGTGGGACATAAACGAAGAGATAGTGATGAGCACAGCCGACACTATGGTCAAAGAAGGCCTTCTGGATGCGGGATATGAGTATCTCGTCATCGATGACTGCTGGGCTGAGGATGAAAGAGACCGCGACGGAAGACTGGTTCCCAACAAGGAAAAATTCCCCCACGGCATGAAATACGTGGCGGA
>CACZSC010000266.1 GCA_902783755.1 uncultured Ruminococcus sp.
CGAAATATGTACAGGCATCCTCATTCCGGGGATGCCTTTTCCGTTGCATGCGGGTTTGCCGTGTGGTATAATACTCATGTCGGATCGGGGTGCCGAAAGGCTTAAACCGGAATCAGGTGGAAGACCTGAGCGAGACCGTCACCGTGAATGACTGACAAGCCACCGCGCAGCAACCGCAGGCTGAAACCATTGGGAAACCGAGAAGGGGCGGATGGTATGTGTGAAAACAGCAGTCATGAGCCGGGATACCTGCCCCATCATCAGATAACAGCTGCGTCATCCGGCGTTCAGCTCACCGAGTGAGCTGATTTATCTGAGTCCGGCAACCTCAAAAAATCTAATCAACATAAGGAGAAAAACAGATGAGGAGACTGAGTAAATTAACCAGGATCTCCGCTCTGGTGCTGCTGATTGCGGTTGTGGCTACTCTCTTTGTTTCCTGCGGGAAGAAAGAAGAGGACAAGAGCAACGAGAGCGGAAAGATAACGATCACTGTCGAGGTGATAAACAAAGCCGGTGAAAAATCCGAGAAGAAGATCACCACTGCGGCTGACAACCTTGCAGATGCTCTGAAGGAAGCCGGAATGGTGGACGGATATGACAGCGACTACGGCTTTGCCATCACGGCTGTCAACGGAGAAGTCGCTGACTTCAACACGGAGGGCGCTTACTGGGCTCTTTCAAAGGGCGGCGAGTACCTGATGACAGGCGCCAGCAGCACTCCGATCGCTGACGGCGACCATTTTGAGATAACCTACACAGTGTATTCAGAATGAGAAAAAACCATCAGCAGATACTGCGTATTGTTCTTCTTCCGATGTTCGGGGCGATGCTCATCGTGTCCAAGATAGCGTTCGAAGGATTGCCGAACATACACCCGGTAGCAATGCTGATTATGGTTTTTACGCTTGCGTACAGAAAATGGGCTCTGGTCCCGATATATATCTACGTGATCCTTTTCGGAGCCTTTTACGGCTTCCAGACCTGGTGGTATCCGCACCTGTATATCTGGACGATCCTGTGGGCGGCGACCATGCTGCTTCCGAAGAACCTGTCGGACAAGAAAGCGGCGTTCATATATCCCGCGGTCTGCGGGCTCCACGGATTTCTGTACGGCATCCTCTGGTCTCCATTCCAGGCCTTATTCTACGGTTTCACGTTCGAGCAGACGCTTGCCTGGATAGGCACGGGCCTGACTTTTGATATCAGGCACGGGATCAGCAACATATGCATGGGGCTGCTCATACTGCCTCTGTCAAAACTGCTCAGGAGGGAAAACGAAAAAAGGGGACTGTAGTCCGCGGACCGGTGGCCGAAGTGAACAAAAAGGACGGACAGCTGATTTTGCGATCAACTGTCCGTTTTCCTATTCTTCGCGTGTGCGGAAGGAGAATTCCATCGGCTGCGACTGTTTCCCGTCAATCGAGACACCGGTGATCGAAACGGTGTATCCGGTGCCGGGGTCGAGGCCCGTGAATGTACACATGCGTTCAGTGGTGCAGCTTCCGTCCAGCAGGTATGAACAGACCGTTCTAGAGTCCACCGTACTGCCGCGGCTGTCCGAGAGACGTATGCTGTATCTGAAGATGTTTCCTATGTTTTCGGGTTGAGTGAATGAGAACTCATAAACATATGAGCGTCTGGATACTTCCGATATTACCATGCCGCTCAGATCCAGCCCCGTGGCGGGGCCGCCGTATGCATCGGGAACAGGGCCGGCTGTCACGTCGATGAAAACGCCGCAGTGGTCTGACAGAGCCACGCCGTCCACATAAGTGTCTATGACCGAGTATTCGTTCACGTGAATCATGTCTTTGGAAACGAAGATGAAATCTATCGGGGAGCCTCCTTCCAGGTTCCTGTAGTTCCATCCCCGGAACGTGCCCTTGCTTTCGGATCTGTCAGCCAGATGCTTCGGATCTCCTATCCCCGGCTCCGACATCATTATCCTGTAGCTTTCGCTGCCCTCGGAAGAGTTATAGTCTCCGGATGCAAAGACGGGGTAACCTATGTCGGCCAGCTGGCTGACCATCTTTGCCACGATCGACATCTGGAATCTGTTGTCTTCGTCAGATTCGAATGAGATATGAGTGTTGAAATGCGCATATGTGAATCCGGTATGCCTGTTTCTCAGTATGGCCCAGGTCACGGTCCTTGCGTTGGTGTCCCAGCTGATCTCCCTGAGCCTCCGTAGGGACGGGAGATAGACAGATCCCCAGTCAACAAGATCATATTTGGTATGGTCATAATATATGTAGTTGGCCATGAGGCAGTTCTTCGTCAGATCGTCCGTGTCCCCGATGCCGACTCTGGAGTAGTCGGCGAGACCTTTCCTGAAGATTTCGGGCCACTGGCCGTTGTATACGAGCCCGTTTTCCTGTGTCCCGATGGAATCCGGCGAATACGACAGCAAAAGGTCGACCATCCTGCTGCCCCTGGCTGATATGTTCTGCATGTCGCAGGATAAGTTTATGCTGACTATCCTGAGATTTGTTTCCTGCTCACTGTCTTTCGAAAAGGCTGCTGTGGAAGAGAACAGGACAGCTGTTATGATGAGTAATGAAAGAATGAGTTTTTTCATTTCTCAGCCCCCGATCGGAATGTGATGACCTCCGGCAGGCCTCTCGTGCCCGCGATGGTACATGGGTAGAGCCTGACTGAATAGTCCGTTTCCGGTTCCAGGGCGGTGAACGTGCATGTCCTGGTCTCCGGTACGGTCTCATCCGCGTTCAGGGTATATATCTTTCTTGTGTCTATGAGCCTGCCGTCCTTGTCCCTCAGCTCGGCAAGGTAATAGTATATGTGTTCCCATGAAACGGGACGGGTGAACTGAAAATCGTAGACATAAGCGCTTTTCCTCAGTTCCGAGAATTCAGCACCTTCCATGCTGACGATCCCGCACCCTTCGGAAAAAGTGTCAGGCAGAGAGTTGACGGTGGCTCTGACGAATACTGCGCAGTGATCTGTCAGGATCTGCCCGTCCGGAGCCGTGGTATCTATGACCGAGTATTCGCTGACATGCATCAGCTCGCCTGAAATGAAACAGAAATCGATGGGTTTCTGACCTTTCCGGTCCCGCGGGGACCAGCCTCTCCACGTGCCTTCGTCAGCAGATTTGTCAGCCAGATACTTGGGGTCCGTCATGTGCGGCTTGTTCATCATGATATAGTAGCCGGCGCTGCCTTCAGACATGTTGTAGTCGCCTGTCGAGAACACCGGTATCCCGGCGCTTGCGAACTGCTCCGCCAGATTTGCCACTATCGCCATCTGATATTCAGCCTCATTCATGTCCTCGTATGACAGATGACAGTTCACGTGAGCGTATACGAATCCGGTATCCCTGTTCCGGAGAAGACACCATGTTACGGTGCTCGGGTAATCTCCCAACAGTGACGAGCATATCATCCTTGTTACAGGAGACATCCACAGGGTCTGCCAGTCAAGGCATTCGAATTTCTCGTTGTTGTAATAGATATAATTCGCCTGGATATTGTGAGAATGCTCCAGATAGCCGTCGCCGGACAGGCCGACTCTGCTGTAATTGGGAAGCCCTGTTTCGAAGATTGCCGGCCATCTGCTGATGGATTCACACCCGTTTTCCTGAGTACCGATCGAATCAGGGCTGTAACTCAGCAGAAGGTCCATCAGTTTGGGCCCTCTCTCATCGATGTCCTGCTGGTCCACACAGACGTTCACACTTATGACCCGCACTTCTTCGGATGGGAGCATGGCTATGCCGTCACCGGAGGCGTACGAGAAGGAAGGGAACAGCATGGCGGCTGTCATGAGGAGCGAGGCAAGTCGTATCCTGCGCATCGGGGGACTCCTTTCCGGAAACATTAGACTATTTTTTAGCTTTCACACAGAGTATATCTGAAGCTCAGGGTAAAGTCAAGGCTCCGGGCATTGCTGGAAAAAGAAAAATGACTGCAGAAATTTCTGCAGCCAGAAGATCAGTTTATCGTTAAGGTGTTGTCGTCTTCGCCCTTCTCAAGAGCCAGGATCTTCACGGCGAGTGTCAGCTTCTCGTTCACGTGGACATCCACCAGATCTCCTACCTTGTGTCCCATGAGAGCCTTGCCGAGGGGCGACTCGTTGCTTATCCTGTCATGCAGCACATCGTTTCTCAGAGGAGTGACTATCGTTATTTTTCTTTCCTCTTCATCGTCCACATAGAGGATCGTCACCGTATCGAACATGCCGACGGCATCGTCTTCACTGGTGTATTCCACCACCTTCGAGTTCTCAAGGAGTCCCTTCAGGTATCTGATCCTTGAGTAGTTATGGTTCAGCTCCCTCTTCGCGCTCCTGTACTCGTCGTTCTCGGACAGGTCCCCGAGGGCTCTGGTGCGCTGCACCTCTGCGATGCACTGCGGGGTGATGACCGACTGGCGGTAAGCTATCTCTTCCTTTATCTTCTCTATCTCAACTTTTGTTATCTCACGGGCCATTTCAGCGCCTCCTGACAGTTTACTTTACAAAACACTTCGTGCATTATATCACTATCGGAAGACAATTGCAAATATTGCCGAAAATCCGCGGTTATGATATAATGGGAGCGCAGATCAAAGGAACACAGGAGGACAGAAAAATGTTGTTACTGATTTTGGGAGCGCTGGCGTTCATAGCAGGTATCGTCAGCCTTATCGTAAACGCGAAGAACAAGAACGCTGAAAAGCAGCAGAAGACCATAAGGACCCTTATATCCGTGGTGCTGATCATTGTGGGATGCGGACTTGTAATATCCAACTGCATTACCACCATACCCACGGGCCACACGGGCATCATCACCACCTTCGGAAGAGTCGAGAACTTCACTCTCGAGGCCGGTGTGCACAGCAAGGCACCGTGGCAGGAAGTGGTGAAGATGGACAACCGTATCCAGAAGGCGTCGGTAAACATGTCGTGCTTCTCCAGTGACATCCAGGAAGTGAAGACGATCTATACCATCAACTACCAGATAGAGAAGGCGAACGCTCAGAAGATCTACAGCACGATAGGCCAGGATTATTACAATACCGTTATACTTCCGAGGATACAGGAGTCGGTCAAGAGCTGTATTTCAAAATATGACGCCGAGAACCTGATCTCCAGCCGTGAAGAGCTGTCAAACGAGATCAAGGTGGATCTGACTGCGAAACTCGCAGCGTACAATATCGAAGTGATAGACGCGTCCATCGAGAATCTTGACTTCTCCGACGCGTTCACCGATGCTGTCGAGGCAAAACAGGTCGCATCCCAGGAAAAGCTGAAGGCTGAGATCCAGCAGGAACAGGCCATAATCGAGGCAAAGGCGGCGGCCGAGCGCGCGGTGATCTCCGCCAAGGCTGAAGCCGAAAAGGTGAAGATCGATGCCCAGGCACAGGCTGAGGCGCGAAAGACCGAAGCTGACGCGGCGGCATATGCCGGCGAGAAAGAGGCTGAGGCCAACGCCAAGATCGCAGAGAGTCTGACCAAGGAACTGATCGAATACAAGAACGTGGAGAAATGGGACGGAAAGCTTCCTTCGATAGTCGGCAGCGGAACGGCGCTTCCCATCATCAACGTCGATCCCGATACAGAGGAATAACAGAAACGCGCTAAATAGGAAAAGTGCCCGGGAACATGTCCTGAGCACTTTTTGTTTTTCCGCGTTCTCTGTTCTAGAGTATCATCCTTATCGAATCCGGAACAGCCTTTATTTCCGCATGGCAGCTGGTATCGCCCTGTTCGCCGTCCACGTCCCATACCAGCGGGGTAGTGGATTCGATCTTGATTTCCCTTGCCTGGGTGTGATAGATGTAGTCGCTGTTCAGATCCTGGAACAGGACTGCTCCGAGCATGGCAGGGCCCTCGATCGGGTTCACTGGCTTTTTTACCATGGTGACCTCCAGCAGTCCGTCGTTGAGCTTGACCTTGTCCTTGAATTTGAGGTCGAACCCGCCGATCCTTTTTGAGTTGGAGATCAGGACGAGATGGTACTCTCCCGAAACGGTCTGCCCGTCATGTTCGAGCGTCATATGGAACGGGGCCGATGTGGTAAGGCTCCTGATACCTTCGGAAAGATATGCGGCATATCTGAAATTCTGTTTCTTCTGCTGGGATGTCCTGTAGGGTATATCGGACAGGACGCCGCAGGCCGCGACGTAGATGAAAGGTTTTCCGTTGTTGATCCCGACATCTATGCTGACAGGCTCGTTGCGGACGATCCTTCTGGCTGCCTGCAGGGGATTGCGCGGGATCTTCCATCCTGTTGCGAAATCATTCGTCGTGCCCGCAGGGATGAACCCCACGACGGGTTTCTTCCCGAGTTTCAGTATGGGCGCGATCGTCTCGTTCAGAGTCCCGTCGCCTCCCGCGCTCACGACCGTGTCATAGTCTTCCCCGCAGGAAAGTATGAGCTCGCTGAGCTCGCCGCGGCTCTTCGTTATATGGGTGGTCACGCTGTATCCGCCCTTTTCGAACTCGTCGATGATATCGATCAGGCGGGGCGTTACCGCGGTCTTTGCCGTTACCGGGTTAATGGCGAACAGCATTTTTTTCAAGAAGATCACTCCGTTTCTAATATATTACAGGTGATTGTTTCGGAAAAGAAAACCCAGCACATCGGATCGGAGAATACGCCCCCGGAAGACTGTTGCCCTCCGGAACTCTCGCTATCGGAATTGCGCTGGGATTGCTTTTGTGCATCTGATGCAGTGATTATTTGTACTTGCGTTTTCTGGCTGCTTCGGATTTTTTCTTTCTTCTTACGCTCGGTTTCTCGTAGCACTCTCTCTTGCGAAGCTCGGCCTGAATACCTGAACGCTGACACAGTCTCTTGAAACGACGCAGAGCGCTGTCCAGAGACTCATTCTCTTTTACTCTAACTTCTGCCATTCTGATTTCACCCCCTTCGCTCTGAGAAGGCCCTTTTACGGGCTAGGTGTGATTATACTTTATGGATCTCCGAAAGTCAATATGTTTTTTCATTTTTGCAGGGAAATATCCGTCTTTTTTCGCTGTTTTCCGGGCCGGTCCCTCAGGCAGAAAAAGATGCACAAAAATATTTTCAATATTGGGCATTTTTCCGCGAAATTATGTGTACAAATCCGTTGACTTTGCCCCTGCCGTGTGCTAGAATTTTCACATCAGGAAGAAAGCCGATATAGGTCCGGAAACATCCCGCGTAAGGGATGCGGCCCGGATGTTTCTACCGTGACGCCGCAAGTCACGACTATTGGCCGTTTCCGGTTGTACGCATCAAGCCGTACATATATTGAGGGGGAAGTTTTTTTCTTTTCTCGCTCGGATAGTACGGACCGGTGCATCCGGAAGGACGGCAGACAGTCGCAGAACGGCTGCCTGCTTTTTGATTTTCTGCGGATGGAGGACTGCTCCCGTGAAAGAGCTTGAAGAAAAGATCGTTGCCGAAGGTCATGTGCTTCCGGGAAACATCCTCAGCGTTGGCTCCTTTCTCAACCAGCAGATAGATACCGTCTTCATGATGGAGATGGGGCGCGAGATCGCCAGGCTGTTCGCCGGTGAAGGGATAACCAAGGTGCTGACGGTCGAAGCATCCGGGATAGCGATAGCCGTCGCTGCCGGTGCTGCGATAGGATGTCCCGCGGTATTCGCAAAGAAACACAGGTCAGGCAATGTCAGAGGGAACGTTTACAAGTCCCGCGTGCATTCATTCACTCACGGAAACGACAATGACATAGTCGTTTCTTCCGAGTTTCTCCTTCCTGATGACCGGGTCCTTATAGTGGACGATTTTCTCGCAAGCGGCAATGCGCTGCACGGCCTTATGGAGATCGTCAGACAGTCCGGAGCCTCCCTTGCAGGGATCGCCGTGGCTATCGAGAAAGGTTTTCAGGGGGGCGGAGATTCTCTCCGGAGGATGGGCGTCCGTCTCGAATCTCTCGCGATCATCGAAGAGATGAGCGAAGGATCAATTACTTTCAGGAAACAGTGATGTTTCACATAAATCGCTAATCAATATAATATTGGAGGAAAAACCATGAAAAAGCTTCTCGCGATCCTTCTCGTAACAGTGATGGTCTTCGCTGTGGTGGCCTGCAACAGTGCTCCCGCCGAGACCGGAAAAGTCACAAAGGACAACATCAAGGTAGGATTTATCTTCCTGCATGATGAAAACTCCACATACGACCTCAACTTCATCAATGCTGCAAAAGCGATGAAGGAAGAGCTCGGACTCAGAGATGACCAGATCATCCTCAAGACAAACATTCCCGAAAGCAACGACTGCTATGAAGCTGCCGCTGACCTGGCTGACCAGGGCTGCTCCATCATCTTTGCTGACTCCTTCGGCCATGAATCCTACATGATCCAGGCTGCAAAAGAGTTCCCGGATGTTCAGTTCTGCCATGCAACAGGTACGATGGCTCATACTGAGAAACTCAGCAACTACCACAATGCATTCGCATCCATCTATGAAGGCCGTTATCTTGCCGGCGTTGCAGCAGGACTTAAGCTCAACGAAATGATCGATGCAGGCAAGTTCACCGCTGACGAGGCCAAGATCGGCTACGTAGGCGCCTTCACATACGCAGAAGTTATCTCCGGTTACACCTCATTCTTCCTCGGCGTACGCTCCATCTGCCCGACAGTGACGATGGAAGTGCAGTTCACAGGAAGCTGGTACGACGAAACAGCTGAAAGAGAAGCTGCAAACGTTCTGATCCAGGACGGCTGCAAACTCATCAGCCAGCACGCTGACTCCATGGGCGCTCCCACAGCATGTGAGACCGCAGGCATCCCGAACGTTTCCTACAACGGAAGCACAGAGGCTGCATGCCCGAACACCTTCATCGTATCCTCCAGGATCGACTGGACTCCTTACTTCGTATATGCGACCAATGCCGTTCTCGAAGGCAAGACCATCGAGGCTGACTGGGTCGGCACCATCGGCACCAACTCCGTTCTCCTCACAAGCGTGAACGAGAAGGCCGCAGCTCCCGGAACACAGGCTAAGATCGACGAGGTCAAGGCTCAGCTCGTAGCCGGCACTCTCCATGTATTCGATGCATCCACATTCACAGTAAACGGTGAGAAACTCTCATCCTACCTCGCAGACGTTGACACCGATGAAGCTTACCAGGGCGACACCGAAGTCATCTCCGACGGTTACTTCCATGAGTCCGTTTACCGTTCTGCTCCCTGCTTCGATCTCCGTATCGACGGCATCACGCTGCTGAACGAAAAATACTGATAAGACAGACGATGAGTCAGGCGGGGCAAACTGCCCCGCCTCGGCTTATTTTCTTTTGATATACCGTAACGACCGGTTGCCCGATAAGGAAAGGACACAGACTTAAACGCCTGTATTTTTTCTTTTTCCCGGCAATCCATTCTTCAAAGGGAGACAGTTTATGAGCGGAACTCCGGCTATAGAATTAGTCAATATTTCAAAAACGTTCGGTTCCATCGTAGCCAACAAGAACGTCAATTTCATAGCTTACAGAGGTGAGATCCTGGCCATCCTCGGCGAAAACGGGAGCGGCAAGACCACCCTTATGAACATGATCTCGGGTATCTACTATCCGGACACGGGGCATATCCTCATCGACGGGAAAGAAGTGACTATCCGTTCACCGAAAGATGCTTTCGACCATCATATAGGAATGATCCACCAGCACTTCAAGCTTGTGGACGTGTTCTCCGCGGCTGAAAACATAGTGCTGGGTCTGGATGAGAAATTCAACCTTAAGAAGGCTGCAAAGAAGGTCAAGGAGATAAGCCAGCAGTACGGTTTCGAGATCGATCCCATGAAGAAGATCTATGAGATGTCCGTATCGGAAAAGCAGACCGTTGAGATCATTAAAGTCCTTTACCGCGGCGCTGACATTCTTATCCTCGATGAGCCGACAGCCGTCCTCACGCCCCAGGAGACGAGGAAGCTGTTTGCGGTCCTGCGCAAGATGAAGGAAGACGGAAAGACCATCATCATAATCACCCACAAACTCCATGAGGTCCTTGAACTTTCAGACCGCGTGACAGTCCTCAGGAAGGGCGAGTACATAGACAGCATCATGACTGCCGATACCAACGAGAACCAGCTGACCGAGATGATGGTCGGCAAGAAGGTGGACCTCAATATCCGCCGGGACGATCCGTACAGCGACAAGGACAGACTGCAGGTCCAGGGGCTGAAATGCATAAACCGCGAGGGGATCACGGTACTGGACGATATAAACTTCGAAGTCAGGGCAGGCGAGATCTTCGGGATAGCGGGGATCGCCGGCAGCGGCCAGAGGGAGCTCCTTGAGGCCATAGCAGGATTGCAGAAGATAAACCAGGGACTGGTGGTATACAATGACCCGAAGACCGGAAAGGCGGAAAAGCTCAACGACAAGACGCCGCTCCAGATCAGGAACCTGGGAGTACGTTTGGCGTTCGTGCCAGAAGACAGACTGGGCATGGGACTTGTCGGGAACATGGACATCGTGGACAATATGATGCTCAGGAGCTACAGCAGAGGTTCCGGCGTGTTCGTACACCGCAGGGAACCGAGAAGCCTTGCGGAACAGGTCATCGATGCTCTTGAAGTGGTTACGCCGAACGCTAACACTCCGGTGCGCCGGCTTTCCGGGGGGAACGTGCAGAAAGTCCTGGTGGGCCGCGAGATAGCGGCAGCCCCCACGGTGCTCATGGCCGCATATCCCGTAAGGGGCCTTGATATTAACTCATCGTACATGATATACAATCTGCTGAACGAGCAGAAATCAAAGGGCGTTGCCGTGATATTCGTAGGCGAGGATCTGGACGTGCTCGTGGAGCTCTGCGACAGGATAATGGTGCTGAGTTCCGGAAGAGTGACCGGGATCGTCGACGGGAGGCAGGCGACGAAAGAGGAGATCGGTCTTCTTATGGTAAAGAACAGCCGTACGGACGAAACGGATACTGACGGCAGTTCGGTGACCGGAGAGGATAAGGAAACAGGGAAGGAGGAGAGCAAAAATGAAAACGCATGACAAGGTCAGGGAACCTCTCTTCCATATAGCCAAGAGATCCGGGATCGTCTGGTGGAAGGCCTGGCTGATACGCATAGCGGCCATAATCGCAGCCCTGCTGGTGTGCGCTCTCGTATCCATCCTCCTGACGGGCGAGAACCCGATAGGCATATTCAAGACCATGGTCCTCGGGGCCGTGGGCACACCGCGCCGGGTGTGGGTGCTCTTCCAGAACCTGGCGATCCTGCTGTGCATCTCCCTGGCAGTAACACCCGCGTTCAAGATGCGCTTCTGGAACATAGGAGCCGAGGGACAGGTGCTGATGGGCGGTCTTGCCACGGCAGCCTGCATGATTCTTCTCGGCAACCTCCCGACTCCGCTCCTGATGCTGTGCATGCTCGTCGCGAGCATAGTCGCCTCTTCCGTATGGGCCCTTATACCCGCCTTCTTCAAGGCAAGGTGGGGTACCAATGAGACGCTGTTCACCCTCATGATGAACTATATAGCCATCCAGATCGTTTCCTACTTCGTCTTCATATGGTCGGTGCCCAAGGGATCCGGAAAGATAGGCGTCATCAACCCCAACACCCAGGCCGGGTGGATGCCCTCCATCGGAGGACAGCAGTACCTTCTGAACATAATCATAGTCGCGGTCCTTACGGTGGCCATGTTCTTCTATCTGAGATACAGCAAGCACGGATATGAGATAGCCGTCGTCGGAGAAAGCGAGAAAACGGCGAAATACATAGGCATCAACGTCAAGAAGGTCATCCTGAGGACGATGCTCCTGTCCGGAGTCATCTGCGGTATAGCAGGCTTCCTGCTCGTGAGCGGAACGGACCACACCATAACCCGCGACACCGTCGCAGGCCGAGGATTTACCGCGATCATGGTCTCATGGCTAGCGAAATTCAATCCACTCTACATGGTGCTGACATCGCTGCTCATCGTGTTCCTGAGCAAGGGGGCGGGCGAGATCTCGACGGTCTTCGGACTGAACAGCTCCTTCTCCGACATGCTGACCGGCATCATCATATTCTTCATCATAGGATGCGAATTCTTCATAAACTACAGGATAGTATTCAGGCAGAAGGAGGCGCTTTGAGATGTTTATAGCTTTCATACAGAACGCGATAATCCAGGGCATCCCTCTCCTCCTCGGATCCACGGGCGAGATAATCACTGAAAAGTCCGGACATCTGAACCTCGGTATCCCGGGCATAATGTACGTGGGCGGTATCTGCGGTGTCATAGGTTCGTTCATGTACGAGGACTCGTTTGCTGACAAATCGCTCATGAACCCGGTGCTGGCGATCCTGATCCCGTTTTTGTGCTGCATGCTCGGATCCCTCATCATGGGGCTCATATACTGCTTCCTCACGGTCACTCTCAGGGCCAACCAGAACGTGACAGGCCTTGCCCTGACGACCTTTGGCGTTGGATTCGGCAACTTCTTCGGCGGCTCCCTCATCAAGCTCTCCAACACGGACATGCCGTCGATCACTCTCAGCACCACGAGCCGCTTCTTCAAGCAGACGCTCCCGTTCGCATCCGACCTCGGATGGTTCGGCGAGATATTCCTGTCATACAGCTTTCTCGCGTATCTCGCGGTCGCCATCGCTCTCGTAGCCTCATACATACTCACGAGGACCAGGACGGGACTCCACCTGAGAGCAGTGGGAGAGAACCCCGCGACGGCTGACGCCGCCGGGATCAATGTCACGAGATACAAGTACTCCGCCACGATCATCGGATCCATGATCGCCGGGCTGGGCGGTCTCTACTACGTTATGGACTACGCATGCGGCATCTGGTCGAACGACGCGTTCGGAGACAGAGGATGGCTCGCCATCGCCATAGTCATATTCGCCATCTGGAGACCGAACCTCAGCATCGTGGGCTCCATACTCTTCGGCGGGCTCTTCATAGTCCACCACTACATCCCGAACCTTTCGATGAGCGATCAGGAGCTGTTCAAGATGATCCCTTACCTCGTCACCATCATCGTACTGATCATAATCAGCATGAGGGAGAAGAGGGAGAACCAGCCTCCCGCCCATCTCGGACTCCCGTATTTCAGGGAGGAAAGGTGAAAAGAGAGACTTATAATTCTTGATTAAAAAAGCTCGGGGCTGCGGAATGCAGCCCCGAGTCATATATCTGTTTTGTGTTCCGGAACGCGCCTCAGGTCTTCTGAGCCCGTTTCCGGAATATTTTTTCCTTCAGGAAAGTGTACAGCACGCAGACGGCGACGGACACGGCCACCGTCAGAACGAGCCTGATCACCAGCTTCAGGGTGACGGACTCTATCCCGAGGTTCAGCATCAGGGAATCGATCACGAAGATGAAGGCCGGGTGGATGAGATAGATGAGATATGACGACCTGTCGATGAGACCTGTGAAACCGGAATCCGCGAACTTTCTGCCGGACAGGCAGATACCGATCATGAAGAAAAACATGATGGCCGCGGCACTGTAAAGGACGTGCATGTTCTCAGCCCACTGGGGGTAATACCAGTTCCTGCGGATGACATACAGAAGAGTCGCCGTGACCGCTCCGCATACGATCCACGAGACCGTGACCAGAAGTTTTTTCTTTCTGAGATATTCACAGAACTGCCCGTAGTATTTCGCCGCGTAGATGCCCAGGACGAAGTAGAACAGATATGACAGGAAGACTATGGATTCGTATGGGAATTCCTGCTGGAAAGCGAGTCTGTAGAACTCCGGGATCGCGACCTTCGCCATCAGGGTGATCAGCAGGGAAAGGGGGATCGCGATCACAGCCCGTACCTTCCTGTACATCCACCTCCAGAGGGGGATCAGCAGGTAGAACTGGATTATTATGATGACGAAGTAGAAATGCGCCACCAGCCCGCCTGTGAGCAGGTTCTCGAAATAATGGGGGACCGACGGCGTTATCATGTGCGTCAGGGACAGATACACGTAGAAGATGTTGTATATCACGAAATACGGCAGGACCACGCGGAGGAGCCTTGAAAGATAGTATTTCCCGAGACTGAAATCTTCCCTGTAGTTGATGAAAGCCCTGAGGCCGGCCAGGAAAATGAAGCCCTGGACCACGAAGGAGGCGAGCCTGTTCAGCACGCAGACCAAGGCGAAGCCGAAGGACTCCACGGGATAGCTCTTCACGGCGTCGGATGACGTATGTATGAATATGACCAGCAGCATGAATATGATGGAGGTCAGGGTGATCTCTGTTTTTCTCTTTTCCACGCCCGCATGTCCTTTCGTTTCGTTCTCCCCCTATTATAGCTTCCCGGCGGGCCGATTGCAACACCGGCAAGCATATGAAAAGACGGGAGCCGTTCAGCTCCCGCCGCATGAGGATGTTCGCACTATCTGTCCAGATCGATCCTGACCGTCTTTCCTGTAGCCATGGATTCGTTGATGGCCATCGTGAACACGACTGATTTCAGCGCGTCCCTGTAGGGAGAACGGATCTTTGAAGGATCCCCGGATATGACGGCCTCCATGAAGGTTCTGTCGCACCGGAGCCCGTAGGTCTCGTCTTCCTTGTATTCTACGCATCCGCCGCCTGCGGAGACCGCGCCGTCGCCCGCGATTATGAAGCCCTTGTTCTCGTCGCTTTCCTCTTTCGGAGCTTCCCCGTAGATCCTGAAGCTGTCAAGGATCCTGTGCTCAGCTCTCTTGTCCCTGCACTTGAATATGATCTTCTCGTCGGCCGCATTGCCGTTCTTTGCGTAGTCGCCGACGGCGAATGCGCCCAGAGAGCCGTTCTCGAACCTTACGATGGTAACGGAGCAGTCGTCGGTGTTGTAGTTCTCGACGTCCCTCACGAACCCTCTTGTGGAGAAGGATGAGACCTCAACAGGCTCACCGAGAGTGTATCTTACCATGTCATACTGATGGATCGCCTGCTCCACCACCTGTCCGCCGCTGGTCTCCTTGTTTCTCCACCACCATGCGGAGGGGACTCCGCCGGTCCTTTCGCACATCACGCAGACCACTTCGTTCTCACGGCAGAACTGTATATTCCGCTCTGCCAGTTTTGAATATCTGCACTGGAATCCCGAGGCGGTGATGAGGTTCTTTGCCTCAGCTGCGTCCCTGATCCTGCGTGCAAGATCCATATCCAGGGCCACCGGCTTTTCCACGAAGAAGGGGATGCCGCGCCTGATGGTCTCAAACTCTATATCGCCGTGGGCGTACGGAGGTATGCAGATGAACACCATGTCCGGCTCCACTTCGTTGTACATGTCTATGTAGTTCTCGAAGGCTTTTCCGCATCCGGCTTCCTTTACGAAAGCCTCAGCCTTTTCCGGGATGATGTCGCAGAAGCCGACCAGCTCGACAATGTCCTTTGACTGCAGGAAATTCCCGAGATGGTACCTGCCGATCCCGCCGCATCCGATGAGCGCAAGTTTTTTCATTCCTCATTTCTCCTTTAGAACAGATTTGTATGTCAGTTATTTAAAGTGCTGATATGTATTCTATCTGACGGCAGACTTTCCTGTAGTAGTCATCATAGCTCATGCTGTCATCGGTCTTGAAGACCTCGCCGGTCAGATACCCGTCGAAGCCGATGTCATGCAGAGCGCCAATGATCGCAGGCCAGTCGGCGGAGCCCTCTGTCACATCCGCATCTTCACCGCCGGTGTTGAATCCGGCCGTGCGTTTGAAGTCCTTAACATGAATGAATTTTATCCACTGTCCGAGTATCTCTACCCACCATTCGGGCGAGGAAAAGGCAATGACGTTGCCCACGTCAAAATAGGCACCTACGTTTTTCGCGCCGAGCTTCTCAAAAAACAGGATCATGTCATAGGGTGATGTGAAGAACCCTTTCCATGTGTTTTCAAGCCCCACGATGATGCCGGACTCGTCTATCTCGTCCTTCATGGACTCGAACACGTCCAGGGTGTTCTTCCAGGCCCCTTTCAGCGTGATGCCGTGCTCCATCCCGGCGGGAGCCGTGAGGATGCCTGAGGCTCCGAGGGCCTTGGCGGCCTCGATCTGCTTCCTTATGAGCTGCCTGTAGCTGTCGTGCTGCGAGGGCGTTCCGCTCATATGCTGGGCCAGGGAGCTGGAGATGCTTATGACGGGAAGACCGTATTTCTCGCTGTATCCGCGGATTTCAGCGTAGTCCTCCTCGGTGGTGCTGAGGGTGAGGGCGTGCGGGGAGCCGGGAGCGTCGACGTTGAGTTCTATGCCTTTGAAGCCCGCCGCGGACACAGCCCGGAAGGTCTCTTCCATCCCGAGGCTCTTCTCCACTGTCCACGCGTTGAGAGCAGCTTTCATAATTCAGTCACCTTTCATTCCGTTACGGGGATCGTCTTCATCAATTCTATATTTTCCAGTAAGCAAAGTCAATACAACGGGTGAAAATCGGCCAGTCACATTTGACATAAGCGGCCATGTGTTGTATAATTCCAGTACTGTGAAAACGACACATGAGTCTGAGCACCGAAGAAAGGAAGACCTAAATGGCTGAGTGGAGTGTCAAAAAAGAAGACGTCCAGTCCACGGTGGACGGGGATTTCCTCATATACCGCAACAGGCCTCTCGTGAGAGAGAACAATATAATCTGCTACGGCGACATGGCCGAGAAGTATTATCTCAAGATGATAGTCATGACCGAAAAGGAATACAAGGGCAAGAAGGTCCCTGACCAGATCTACCTGCAACTCCTGAGCACCGATACGACTGTCCCGGAATCCCAGAGAGTTGTGAAGGCTATAATGAAAGCCGGCCTCAGCGAAGCGCTGGAGCTGGGCGTGGCGTGGCTCGAGAGATATCTGGAAGCCTCCAACTGAACACTGAAGACGCTTTGCTGCGGCAGGGCGCCTTTTGTCATATGGACATTGGATTATGGAAACGATAATAGTGATGGGAGGATCTTTCAATCCTCCTACGAGGGCTCACCTTGAACTGATGCTGGCAGCGGAAGGTGAGATGAGAAACAGGACGGGAGGATCTGTCAGAGGGGTCTTCGTCCCCTCAAGCGGCGCCTATCTCAGAAAGAAGCAGGGCGAGGGGGATCCAGACAGAATCATGCTGCCGGAGGCGCTGAGGCTCTCGATGCTCGGGACGTTCACTGCATACGGCCCGTTCCTTTCCGCGGACGGAAGGGAGCTGGGGACGGAGACCGTGAGAGGACATACCCTCGGCACCCTCAGGGCGATCAGGGAGGAGAACCCCGGCGCTGCCGTATGCTTCCTTCTCGGAGCGGACAAACTCAGGGGATTCCCGGGCTGGAAATACTTCGAAGAGCTGGTGTCGGAGTTCATGATCATCGTCGCCGGCAGGGACGGGACCGACGTCCGTGCCATCATTGACAGCATACCGGAACTCAGGAAACACGAAGGGTCATTCATCGTCCTGGACCAGCCGGACGGTGCCGCGGACATAAGCTCCGGAAAGGTCAGGAAGGCCCTGGAGACAGGCGGGAAAGCGGATGACATGCTGACTCCCGAGGTCAGCACGATGCTGAAAAACTGGATGAAAGACAAAGATATACATACAGGAGGAACAGGGTTATGAAACTTGCGGAAGCATTGCAGGAAAGGGCCGATCTTAACAGGAAGATAGAGCAGCTGAGATCGAGGATCGAGTCCAACGTGCTGGTCCAGGAGGGGGAGAAGCCAGGAGAGGACCCTTCAAAGCTGATTGTCGAAATAGACACGTCGCTCAAGAGGCTGGAGTACCTCATCACCAGGATAAACATGACCAACTGCAGGATCTCGGAGGACGGGGTGACACTGACCGAGATGATCGCGAAAAAGGACACCCTCAGGATCAGGGCCGCGGCCTACAGGGACATCGTGAGCTCCGCGGGCCAGATGATATACCGGGCCCGGAACACCGAGATCAAGATAATCCCGGCCATCGACGTGGCGAAGGTCCAGAAAAAGGCCGACGAGATCGCAAAGGAGATCAGGACCCTGGACAACCGGATCCAGCAGCTCAACTGGACGGCGGATCTGATCGAGGAATAAAAGCATATGGTAGGGGCGGACCGGGGGCGAATATCGACCAAATTATGTGCAGGGACCGGAGGGCAGATCCATACAGACAGCTCAGCCCCGACAGCGCATACACGCATCGCTTACCGATAACAGCGCATCACCGTGATGTTGACCCGAGAAGCCCCGGGCGGGATGGGGGATATACAGGACGCGGAGGCGGACCGGCATGGCTAACAGCCATACGGCCCGTCTTTTTTTCGCTCACCTTCCCCGAAAAACCGTCAAAACCCCGTTTTTCGGCGAAAGTCCGGTTGTGTTTTTTCCTCCGCTGTGCTACAATAACCATATCTATGGTAAAATGCTGATATTATATATATTACCGGACACGGACAGAAGACAGGTATGGATTACAAACTCGGCGGACATAAGACGATCAACGAATTCGTCACATATAAACTGAACAGGTTCGCAGGCATGGAAAAGACTTTCGGGAACATGTTCGAGCTCATGTTTTCGGAAGGGGAGAACATCCTGTACGAGCAGAGCACCGGTTACAGGATCGTGAAGACCACCTACGCGGAAGCGAAGACGGAAGCCCTGAGAAAGGCAGCCGGGCTCCGCGGATGTCTGGGCGGACTCGAACGGGACTCAGTGGTGGGGCTGTACATGAAGAACAGCCTCGAATGGCTCGAATGCTTCTGGGCGATCCTTGCCGCAGGATACAGGCCGCTGCTCATGAACCTGAGGCTCCCTGACGCCCTGCTTGAAGACGCCATGAAGAGCGCGGGATGCAGAGCGGTGCTGTCCGACGGGAGAGAGTTCGGCTTGAAGACCGTGACGCCCGGTATGCTTGACGCTGGTGAAGGCGGGGACGGTGTCACGGACGGGTTCGGCTCCGAGCTTCTCGTGATGTCGTCGGGCACGTCGGAGCATGTGAAGGTGTGCGCCTATTCGGCCGAGGAATTCTACTACCAGATCTGCGACAGCTTCGAGATAATAAAGAAGAACGGGATCATCAAGAAGCATTACGAGGGAAACCTCAAACTGCTGGCTTTCCTGCCTTTCTACCATGTCTTCGGACTGATCGCGGTATACATATGGTTCGCTTTCTTCTCGAGGACTTTCGTCCATCTGGCGGACATGGCTCCCCAGACCATCCAGAATACGATAAAGCGCCATAAGGTCACCCACATATTCGCGGTTCCCCTGTTCTGGGAAAAGGTATACGAACAGGCCATGAAGACCATAAAGGCAAGGGGAGACAGGACCTTTGCAAAATTCACCAGGGCAATTGATCTGAGGTTCAGGCTTCCGGACGGGGCCGGAAAGGCCTTTTCGAAGCTCGCTTTCCGCGAGGTCCGGGAGAATCTTTTCGGAGACAGCATAATCTTCATGATCACCGGAGGATCTGCCATAAGTCCCGATGTCATGAGGTTCTTCAACGGCATCGGATATCCCCTGGCTGACGGCTACGGGATGACAGAGATCGGCATAACCTCCGTGGAGATATCAAAGAACAGCAGGTTCCTTTCGGAATGCTTCGTGGGCGCTCCGATGTCGAACGCCGAGTATTCGATAAACGAAGACGGAGAGCTTCTCGTAAGAGGAAAGGTAACCGCGAGATACGTGATCGAGGACGGAGTGAGGAAGGAACGCGGAGACTGGTTCAACACCAGGGATCTTGCGGAATGCGTCAACGGGCACTACAGGATCCTGGGAAGACGTGACGACCTCATCGTGGGCTCCGGAGGGGAGAACCTGAACCCGGTCATTCTCGAGCCTCTGCTGGCAGTACCGGGCACGGAAGGCGTATGCCTCATACCGTCGGAAAGAGACGGCGGTGCTCCCGTGCTCCTCGTGGGAGTGAAACGGTTCATAACGAAGGAGAACCTTGAGAAGGCCGACAGCCTCATAAAAGAGAAGATATCCGGAGCGGGACTCGCTCCGGAGATAAGGAAGATATCCTATGTCACGGAGCCCCTGCTCAGGGGAGAGGAGTTCAAGCTCAACAGGAAGCGGCTGGCCCGGGAATACGGGGAAGGGACCCTGAAACTCCTGGATCTGTCAGCTGCCGACAGCGCGGAAGAGGCGGACGGACTGACGTCCGAGATACTCGGATACTTTGCGACAGCCCTCGGAAAAGACAGGGGAGACCTGTCAAGGAACTCCGATTTCTTCATGGACGAGGGCGGTACCAGTCTTGACTATTTCGCCATGATATCCCGGATCCAGGCCGACTACGGAGTCGCTTTCCCGTCTGAGGGGGAGACAGGCCTGAAGACGGCCGCGGAGATAGCTGAATACATCAGAAAGGCCCAGAACAGCTGATGATCACATTCTGGAACATTTTCGTAAAGATAACCGGATGGCTGCCACAGCTTTTCTGCTTCAGGACGAAGATATACTATCAGAACAGGAAGGTCCAGGGCAGGCACATAAAGGGACCGGCCATCATCATATCCAACCACACCTCTATATTCGACTACGCAGTGTACATCTTCGTATTCTTCACGAGGAACCTCAGGTTCCAGATGGCGGAGGTGCTGTTCGAGAAGAAGGCTCTGGCCAGGCTGCTCAGGTGGCTCGGGGGGATATTCGTGAACCGGAACGACTTCGATTTCGGTTTCATGTCAAAATCCCAGGACATCCTGTCCAAGGGCGGAGTCGTGGGAGTGTTCCCGGAGAGCAGGCTTCCGAAGCCGGGTGAGGAAAAGCCTCTTGAATTCAAGACCAGCGCAGCGTTCCTTGCCCTGTCGTCAGGGGTCCCGGTGATACCGGTTGTGACGAACGGGTCCTATTTCAATCCGAAAAGGGCCAGGGTCCTCATAGGGGAGCCCATCGACGTGACGGCGCTGTCGGACGGGTCTCTCGGGGAGAAGGAGAATCTCCGGCTTGTGTCGGAAAAGATGCGCGGGCACATTATAGAACTTCAGGAGATGCTCGATGGATACGGGAAAAAGAACAAAGGCTAAGCTCATATCTTTCAAATATCTCGTTTACGATTTCGTGAAAGTTACGGCGGCCATTCCGGGGCTCATAGTGATGAGGCCGAAGTGGTACTACGAGAACAGTGAGGCGAAGAAGAGGATCCGAGGGGGAGCGGTGGTCATATCGAACCATTACGGGTTCTTCGACCCCATGTACCTGATGTGTGCCATATGGTACAGGCGCCACCACTTCGTGTGCGGCAAGGAGTTTTTCGAGAGCCGCGCCAGATGGTGGTTCAAGTCCTTCCTTTGCATACCCGTGGACCGGGAGAACTTCAGCATGAGCTCCCTCAGGGCTATATCGGACGAGCTGAAGCAGGGTTCCCTCGTGTCCCTGTTCCCGGAAGGACATATAAATGGGAGGGACGATAACGTGGGTTCGTTCAAGTCCGGCATGGTGCTCATGGCCCTTCAGGGGAAGGCGCCCATCGTACCGGTATATGTCCAGCCCAAGAAACACTTTTATTCAAGATCCCGCTTCGTTATCGGAGAGGCGATAGACATTTTGAAAATCTGCGGCCCGCGGCCGACCTTCACTCAGATCGGAGAGGTGGCGGAGCTGCTCAAAAACAAAGAGGAAAACCTTAGAAACATTCTGGAAAAAGACCTGGGAGGAATATCATGACATTCGAAACAAGAGAGCTGTTCAGGAAATACACGAGCGACGAAGAGTTTGAGAAGATCGTCGAGATGGACTCTGTGTCCGAGATGTGGCGGAAGTGCGTCAGCGAATACGGCGACAGGCTCGCGGTCTCCGATGACGGCAGGGAGTATACATACGCCAGGCTCGAGGATGACGCGGCAGGCTTCAGGACCCTTCTGAAGTCCGACGGGCCCGTGAGGGTGGGTATTCTGTGCGCGAACTCATACGATTTCGTCAAGGCATATATAGCGACGGTGACATCCGGGGACTGCGCAGCAGCCCTTCCGGCGCATCTCGACGCGCCGTCCGTGTTCGGATGCTGCATGATGTTCGGCCTCAGTGTTCTGGTGTATCAGCCCGGGTTTGAGGACAGGCTCGAGATAGTGAAACTGAAAAGACCCGACATCAGGCTCATAAGGTCGGACGAGCTTTGTGACGAGAAAACGGAAATGGTGCCCTGCGCGGCAGATACCCCGTGCTCCATCGTATTCACCGGAGGCACCACCGGCCGGAGCAAAGGCGCTCTGCTTTCCAACGGGGCGGTGATGCAGGGGACCGTGAACGGCTGCTACGGATATCACGACGTGTTCTTCCAGAGATATCTTCTGGTGCTGCCCCTCACCCATGTGTTCGGCCTCATAAGGAACCTTCTCACGTCACTGTATACGGGAAGCGCCCTGTTCATTTGCCGCAACAACAAGGATATGTTCAGGGACATCGCCGTGTTCAGGCCGACGGTGCTGGTGATGGTGCCGGCCCTGGCCGAGATGGCTCTTACCCTTTCAAAGAAGTTCAGGAAAAACATGCTGGGGGACGACCTCAAGTACATCATCTGCGGCGCCGCCGCTGTGTCGCCGTTCCTCATCAGGGAATATTACAAGATCGGAGTCAAGCTCCTTGCGGGATACGGCCTCACCGAGACAGCGAACCTGGTGTCCGGAAACCCCGAGAGCCTGGCGAAGCCTGAGTCCGTTGGCATCCCATATCCCCATCAGGAATTCAGGATCACGGAGCAGGGAGAACTGCTCATAAAGGGCAGGAACCTCATGGACGGGTATGTCGGCGCTGAGGAGCTGGACGCATATGACGAAGACGGTTTCTTCAGGACAGGAGACCTGGTGAGACTTGACGACGACGGGTTCCTGTACATCACGGGAAGGATAAAGGAGATCATCGTGCTGGCGAACGGCGAGAACGTGTCGCCGGCGGAGGTGGAGACCTATTTCAACGCGCCGGAGTTCATCCAGGATTCCCAGGTGTTCGAGGACGAGGCCGAGGACGGCACCCATATCCTGGCGCTGGAAGTGGTGCCTAGAGCCACGGAGCTTCTGGACATGGAGCCCGCGGACCGTGCCGAGTACATAAAGAACGAACTTGAAAAGATAAACAGGACTCTCCCCTCATTCTGGAGAGTCAGCAGGATAGTGGTCAGGGATTCCGACTTCGAGAGGACTCCCGCAATGAAGATAAAGAGGTACAGGAAGTTTTGACAAGACAGGAGATTTTTGACAAGCTGAAGGATATCCTCCTTCTCACGGACGACAGGAACAGGGACGAGATCTCTGAATGCACGGAATCCGCCAATCTCATGACGGATCTGGGCTTTTCGTCGGTCACCATGCTCTATATGGTCATAGCCATAGAGGAGGAATTCGGAATAAGGTTTGACGACAGTGTGGGAGCGGCGGATTTCGAGACTCTCGGAGACGTCATCTCATATATCGAGAAGAAACTGCCATGAGGTGGGGACCCGGTGACTGCAGGCCCGGAGACATGATCCGGGTGAGACTCGGGTCGGTGTACCACTACGGCATATTCGTCACGGAGGACGAAGTGATCGCTTTCGGCATGCCGCCGGTCGCAGAATATGCCGATGATCCGGAAAGGTTCACCGTATGCTCAACGGGGATCGACACGTTCTCATGCGGCAGGATAGTCGAAGTGGGTGAGTGCGACAGATCCGAGCAGAAACTGAAAAAGGATCCGGACGAAGTGATCCGGGCAGCCAGGGCAAGACTGGGCGGAACGGGGTATGACCTGATTCGCAACAACTGCGAGCATTTCGCCAACGAATGCTTTTTCGGGGTGAAGAAGAGCCTTCAGGAAGAGGAGGCCCGGAAAAAGTGGGCGGACCGTCCTGTCTGCGACGTGTATATCGCAGAAGTCACGGATGTCCCCGAAGCTCCGGGGATCGCCTGCAGTGAACGCGAGAATGAGATCCTGGGCTGCAGGAACGGCGCACTGAAGGCGGCAAAATACTCCGACTGGATGCTTCTCGGACACGCCGCGGAAAGATCGCTGGCCCTGGACATATCGTCCCTGGATTTCAGAAAGACCGCCCAGGGAAAGTGGACATGCGGCTCCTTTGAGTTCTCCCTTTCGCATGCGGGAGAGTTCGTGGCCGCGGCGGTATCAAACCGTCCCGTAGGAGTGGACATGGAGATCGTGTCCGAATTCGAGGAGAAGCGGGGAAAGAAAGCCGCCGACGGCATCAGGAGGCGATTCTTCACCTCCGGAGAGAAAAAGCTCTATCCAGATGACATAGAAGGATTCCTGTGCTGCTGGACGAAAAAAGAGGCTGAATTCAAGAGAAGAGGAAAGGGAAACTTCCATCCTCTCCTTATCGACACGTCAAGAGCGGACTCGGTCAGGACGGTGATACCGGAGCTGAAGCCGCGGATGATGCTGTCGGTATCGTCGGAATGCGTTTCGTCATTCAGACTGTTCATCAGCGATTATACGAAAAGCGGGACCGCCGGTTTCGCGGAAGTCTGATCTGGAGATAACATATGCCGAATGCATTGATCACGGTCCTTTGGACCGCTTTCGGGATCATACTGTTTTATATGGTCTTCATTTTCGCGCCGTCCCTAGTGGGACTCCTCGGACTGCTTGCGAGACTGAAGACAAAAGACTCCTCATTCGATATCCCTTTCAAGGATTATCTTGAAAAGTATTCTTGTATGATAGACGAAGGAAAAGGATACCTTACGGGCCTTCCGTATGAGGAAGTCTGCATCCGGTCACGGGACGGCCTGGAGCTGAAAGGATTCCATTTCGGCTCATCGTCCCGGAAAACGGTGATATTCGTCCACGGATACCATGCGACGGCCATGGTAAATTTCGCTTACCACGGCATGGAGTTCCACAAAAGAGGCTATAACGTCATCATGATCTGCCAGCGGGCCCACTGCGAGAGCGGAGGCAGGTACTGCTCCATGGGGATAAAGGAAGCCGGGGACGTGGCGCTCTGGGCGGACTGGGCCCGGGAAAGGAACGGCGGTGATATCGTGATCTACGGCACGTCGATGGGGGCGGCCACGGTGGGGTTCGCTTCCGCGAATCTCGATCCTGACGTCGTGAAGGCGCTGGTCATGGACTGCGGATTCACGTCTCCGTATACCCAGATAAAGAGGGAGCTTGACAGAAGACATCTGCCGTCCTTCGCCATGATGCCCGTCATGGTGTTCCTCTCGAAGCTCATATTCAAAGCCGATATCAGTGAAAAAGCGGCCGGCCCGCTGAGCCGGTGCAGGATCCCGGTATGCTTCATCCACGGGGATGCGGACATGACGGTCCCTCCGGAGGACAGCATGGTGAATTACGGGAGCACGGCCTCCGCAAAAAAGATGTTCACTGTCGGGGGAGCCCCCCACACCGCCGGATTCCTGGAGGCGGATGAAGGCATGAAAAAGGAAATATTCGATTTCATCGAAAGAAATACACCCAAAGGAGAAAAACAATGAAGAGATTTGAGATTCTCGCGGACGCGAACTGCGACCTTGTCGAAAAATACCAGAAGGAGTATGATATAAGTGTTATCCCCGGGCACATCGTGATGCCGGACGGATCGGATATACGCGCATTCCTCAGCTGGGACATCATATCCAAGGAGGAGTTCTACGCCACACTGAAGAAGAACCCGGATTCCTACGCCACATCCCCGGCAAATGTTGCCGATTTCGAGGCTGAGTTCGAGAAATTCGCTGCAGAAGGCAAGGATCTTCTGGTGATGACCATATCCAGCGGAATCAGCGGAGCGTACGGATTCGCCTGCACCGCCAGGGAGCAGGTTCTTGAAAGGCATCCTGATGCGAAGATCACTGTCATCGATACGCTGAGGTTCGGCCCCGGTTTCGGGCTCATGGTGGTCCATGCGTCCCTCCTGAGGGAAAAGGGACTCAGCATGGAGGAGACCGCCGCATGGCTGGAGGAGAACAAGAACAGGTTCCACCAGGCAGGCTGGCTGGACGACCTGTCGTTCGTCGCGAAAAAGGGCAGGCTGACACACGCCAAGGCATTCTTCGGCACACTTGCCGGAGTCAAGCCCATCGGAGAATTCGACTACAACGGTCTGACCACCGTGATAGGCAAGTTCAAGGGAGCGAAAGCGGCATATGCGGGACTTCTCGAGTATATCGAAAAGACCGTGGAGGATCCTGAAGACCAGATCTTCTTCATCGCCCAGACCAACAGGCTTCCGCAGGCTGAGGAGTACAAGAGGCTCATAGAGGAAAAGTTCCATCCGAAGGCTGTATACATAAACGACGTGTTCCCGTCTGTCAGCATAAACGTGGGTCCCGGACTCATGGCAGCCTACTATATCGGGAAGCCCATATCCAAAGACCTGTCTGAAGAAAAAGCCATCATCGACAATTTCCTCTCCAAGAATTCATAAGACCGAACACATAAGAAATACTAC